>DATMRM010000183.1:0-12101 GCA_035566155.1 Steroidobacteraceae bacterium
CATATCCGGTCAAGGACGCAAGAGTCCGTTTAGCTCAACCACCCAATTTTTCATACCACTCTAGGAGATTTTGCCATGCGTATCGCAGTCGCCACCTTTTCCAGCCTGTTGTTGGTCTGCTCTGTCTCGATGGCGCAGAACCCCGTTCAGCAGGTGAAACAGGACAACGCCGACATTCGTCAGCTGAACACGGATGTTCGCAACAACGCGGCCGACGTCCGCAAGGACTCAGCCGATGTCCGCTACGATCAGACCGACATCAACCGCGACCGCCTCACGCGTTCGCGCGACCAGCAGCGCGAAAATCAGGATCTGGCGCGTGGCGACGTGAAGGGCGCGCAGTACTGGAACAAACAGCGGCTGAACGAGAACGGCGAGATCAAGCACGACGAGAGGAATCTTGCGCACAGCCGTCTCGACGTCAAGAACGCGAAGGCGCGCCTGTCGAAGGACGTCGCCGTTCGTCACAACGACGTCGTCAAGCGCAACCGGGCTGCCGGCAAGATCTGAGTAAGCCGAGATCTACCCATCACTCACCCTGTACTTGCTAAGGAGCAACCAAGTCATGCGTACGACTGTTCCATTGATGCTCGCTGCTGCCATCGGATTGGCCGCCAGCCTTCACGCACCCTTCGCCAAGGCCGGCGGACTCTACGTTGGCCTCCAGGTGCCAACCCTAGTGACCGCACCGCTCGTCACCGAAGTTCCGGTCGCGCCGGTGGCGATCGTGACCGACGACGACCCCACGTTCATCGTCACCTCCGGCGACTGCTGTTGGCACGGCGATGACTGGCACCGTCACGGTCGGTACGAGGACGGCTGGCACAGCGGTGGCTGGCGAGGTGTCCGCGGGCGTTCGGCCTACGAGCACCGGGGCAACGCGCCCGGTCCGCGCGGCCATGAAGTCGCGCGATCCGGTCGGCGCTGATCGTCGATCCCACGCTGGCGCTCTCGCAACGGTGCGGGAGCGCCTGGTGCGCCTGCATCACTGCAACGCCGGATGTCTACGACGCCGCGGAATCCATTTTCATAAGGGATATGCCGGAGAGAGGACTCGAACCTCCGACCCGCGCATTACGAATGCGCTGCTCTACCAACTGAGCTACTCCGGCGCTGGAGGTCGCGTATGTTAAGCACCGACGCCGGGCAGCGCCAGTAGGCGCGTCACATCGGTTGTCGCAGCGCCTGCATGGACTCGGCCAGCAGTCGGCCCTGCTCGTCGGGCGAGCCGTGTTTCATCTCGATTTCACCGATTCGGACCGAGTTTTCGACCGCCATGCGGCTGCGGTCGAACCGGCGGTCCATGAAGCGCGGCAACGCCACGTCGATCTCGCCGTTCTTGAGTTCATCCGCCAGCACCAGAGCGTCCTCGATCGCCATTCCGACCCCAGAGGCCAAGTGCGGGGTCGCCGCGTGCGCGGCATCGCCGATCAGCACCACGCGCCCCTGGAACCAGGGCCTGGGCAGGAGCATCGCCTCGAGCGGACGGTAATTGACCGTCGGGGCGGAGCTGGTCATGACGACCGCGCGCACTCGGGGCACGATCCCGCCCCAACCTTCGAGCGACTGATACAGCCGTCGCGGTTGCTCTTCGAGCGGCATCCACGGATTGGCCGGCTGGCGCTCCAGCAGATACATGTACAAATGAGTGGCCGAGACCGGATTGAACCCAAGCTGGGCATCCTCGCTCCTATAAAATTCGCCGCGGTCGAACCCTTGTGGGCGCTCGGCGACGACGCGGTAAATCACCTGACCGGTGAACGTAGGCTTCGGTGCGTCCGGAAAAATGCGCTCGCGTAGTTTGGAGTAGATGCCATCGGCGCCGACGACGATCTCATAGCAGGCGCGATGACCGTCAGTGAGTTTGACTTCGACGCCGCGCGGAACCTGCGTCATCGTCTCGAGTGTGGTCCCGAGTCGGACGTCCACGCCCGCCTTGCGCGTCGCACTGGAGAGAATCCGGTGCAGCACCGGCCGCATGATGCCGCCATGGGCCGGCAGCTCCGGAGAGATTCTGGGAGTGCGCAGTTCCTGAATGCGCTCGCCATCGCGCGTGAATACCGAGATGAGCTCCCAGGTTGCGCCTTGCTGCGTGACCTCGTCCAGCACACCCAGGACTTGCAGCGCCCGCAGCGTCGGTGCGGTGATGGTAAGGCCCGCGCCGTAGATCATCCATGCTGGATCGATCTCAGCCAGATCAACCTGAAATCCGGCGCGCTGCAACGAGATCGCAGACGCCATTCCGCCGACACTGCCGCCCACGACAAGCGCTCTTCGGGTATTGGCCACCAGTGTGACCCCCTGCATCGATGTTCTCGCCGCATTGTCAGCGAGCGATCAACGATTTGTCGAGTCTATGAGGGCTTGGAAGAGTTCCGCCGGCGCAGTCGGATCACCAGGTCGATGCCTGCGACTTCCATACCGACGGGCGGCGACGGTAAGCGGCTGAACTGTACATCGTGGAGCGCGACATCGCTCAAAGCGCCGCTATGCTCATCGTGAAAATGATAGTGCGGCTCGACGTTGGAGTCGAACCAGGCGCAGGTGCCGTCGACGCTGAGCTGACGAATCAATCCGCGCGCGGCAAACAGATTCAGCGTGTTGTAGACGGTCGCTTTCGAAACGCGCGCGCCACCGTGACGCAGGGCATCGGCAATTTGCTCGGCCGTCAGATGCTGCGGAGCAGACAGAAGAATCGTGGCGATTTGCAGACGCTGATCGGTGACCCGAATTCCGCAGTCGGCAAGACGGGTCGCGACTTTCGCCCAGTTGGATTCCGTTAGGGCAGCTTGGCTATCCATGGCATTTCATTATAGCGCGAGCGATGAATTTAGCCGAAAGCACAGGCGGCGGCGACATAAGGATGAGCAAACTGCGAGGTTATCCCAACTTTTTCGGCCGTGTTCCCGATCGAGCCAGTCCCCAGGATCGTCGAACTATTGAGCCCGCAGGGCCTTGGGTAGTCCGAAGACCACATGCTCTTCCCGCCCGGAGAGCTCCGAGGGCACCTGGCCTCCCCAGCTGCGCAGGCGTTGTACCACCGCCTGGACCTGCACTTCCGGAGCGGAGGCTCCGGCGGTGACACCGACGTTGTCCTTGCCATCGACCCACCCGCGATCCATGTCATCCGGACCATCAACCAGGTAGCCGGGGACACCCGCGCGCTCAGCGAGTTCGCGCAGCCGGTTCGAATTGGAACTGCTCTTGGAGCCGACGACAATCAACGCATCGCACTGCTCGATCATCTGTTTGACCGCATCCTGCCGGTTCTGCGTCGCATAGCAGATGTCCTCGCGGCGCGGCGCCTGCAGTGACGGAAAGCGGGCGCGCAGGGTCTCGACGATCGCAGCCGTATCGTCCACGGACAGTGTGGTCTGTGTCACGAACGCAAGATTCTGCGTATCGCGCACGCGCAGCGTCTTCACATCCTCGATCCCCTGCACCAGGTACATGTGCCCGCCGAAACTGGTATCGAAGCGGCCCATCGTGCCTTCCACTTCCGGGTGGCCGGCATGACCGATCAGGATGACCTCGCGTGCTTCGCGCGCGAAGCGGCTGACCTCCATGTGTACCTTGGTGACCAGCGGACAGGTCGCATCGAAGACCTGCAGCCCACGACGCAACGCCTCCTCCTCCACCGCGGTGGAGACGCCGTGCGCGGAGAAGATCACCGTAGCGCCGTCGGGGACCTCCGACAGTTCCTCGACAAACACGGCGCCGAGGTCACGCAGACGCGCCACCACGTGATGGTTGTGCACGACCTCGTGCCGTACGTAGATTGGGGTACCAAACATCTGCAGTGCGCGCTCGACGATCTCGATGGCGCGATCGACGCCCGCACAGAAACCCCGGGGATTGGCCAGAATGATGCGCATGGTGTGAGTCTACCTGCCTTCGAGCCACGCATCGAGCAACAGCATCGCAGCGCCGATCGTGATGGCAGAATCGGCCACGTTGAAGGCCGGAAAGTAGTGTTCACCCCAGTGAGCGTGAACGAAATCAATCACATGACCGAGCCGCAGGCGGTCGATCACGTTGCCGAGCGCGCCACCGAGGATGAGCGCCACCGCACTGGCCAGCAGCTTCGCGCCGCGATCGATCCGCCGCAGCCACAGTACCAGCACCACACTGACGACGATCGCCAGAGCGGTGAATAGCCAGCGCTGCCAGCCGGCTTCATCTGCCAGAAAGCTGAATGCGGCACCGGTGTTGTGCAGGCGCGTGATCTCCAGCACCGGTAACACCGGGATGGACTGATACAGACCCAGCCAGCGCTCGATCAGCGTTTTGGTGAGCTGATCGAGCGCGATGACTGCGATGGACAGCCACAGATAGATAAGGCCGCCCGCTCTCGCACCGGCCACGATCGTGGTCTCGCCTCCAAAATCGGATTGCGCCATCAGGAATACCGCCGTGCTTCGCCGGGCAGCGTGAGATTGCCGACGCAGCGCAGGCAAATCTGTGGGTGCTCCGGCACCTGACCCACATCCGGCCGGTGATGCCAGCAGCGGATGCACTTTGTGTGAGTGCTGGCGCGCACTCGAATCCAGACTTCACCACCATCGACGCTCGGCGCTGCGACCGCATCGACCGGCACGGCCGCGCGGTCATTCAGCGCAACCTCGTGCACCGTTGCCTCGGAGGTGATCATCAGGAAGTGCAGCTCGGCACCGAGGCGCGATAGTCGCCGATACTGGGGAGCGGTACACCACACCTCGAGCTCAGCATCCAGCGGCGCACCGATCGCCCCGCTGACACGCAGCCGCTCCAGTTCGCGCGCCACATCTGCGCGCAGCGCGATGAGCGCGGTCCAGTCGATTTCATCATCCGGTACTTGAGGCAATTCATGCCAGGTGGTGAGAAACACCGACTGCGGACGCTGGCCGCGCAGGAAACCCCACATCTCCTCGGCGGTAAAGGACAGCATCGGTGCCAGCCAGCGCACCATGCTCTCGCCAATATGCCACATCGCCGTCTGTGCTGAACGGCGCGCGTGACTGCTGGCCGGCGTCGTGTAGAGCCGGTCTTTCAGGATGTCCAGATAGAAGCCGCCCAGATCGACCACGCAGAAGTTGTGTACCTGCTGATAGATCTGATGAAACTGGTAGTCCCGGTAGGATTGCACGACGTTGTCATGCAGCGCGCGCGTGCGCGCAATCGCCCAGCGATCAATCGCTACCAGCTGCGAGATCGGGACCGACTGCTGCGGATCGAAATCCGATAGATTGCCCAGCAGGAAGCGCACCGTGTTGCGCATCCGGCGATAAGAATCAGTCAGCCGTCTTAGAATTTCCTGCGACAGACTCATCTCACCGGAATAGTCGGTCGCACCGATCCACAAACGCAGAATGTCCGCGCCGAGCGTGCGCATGATGTCCTGCGGCTCGATGCCGTTGCCGAGCGACTTGGACATCTTGCGGCCCTTGTCGTCGACCGTGAAGCCGTGCGTCAGCACGCCGCGATAGGGCGCGCGCTCGTACAGCGCTTCCGACATCAGCAGCGAACTGTGAAACCAGCCGCGATGCTGATCTGAACCCTCCAGATACAGATCCACCGGCGCGCTGAAGTCGGGACGAATCGCCGCGACGCATTCGAATGACAGGCCGGAGTCGGCCCACACATCCATCACATCGGTCAGTTTCTCGTAGTGCTCGGCATCGGCGCCGAGCAGCTCCTTCGCATCCAGCGCAAACCACGCATCGATGCCACCACTTTCCACTCGCTGCGCGACCTGTAGCAGCAGTTCCTGCGTGCGCGGATGCAGCGCGGCGGTTTGTTTGTGGACGAACAGCGCCAGCGGGACGCCCCAGGTTCGCTGGCGTGAGATGCACCAGTCAGGACGATGCTCGATCATGCTGGTGATGCGCTGCTCGCCCCAGGCCGGTGTCCAACGCACCTGCCTGATGTCGCGCAACGCGTGCTCACGCAGCTTGTGCGCATCCATGCTGATGAACCATTGCGGCGTGGCGCGGAAAATCAGCGGCGACTTGTGGCGCCAGCAGTGCGGGTAGCTATGACGCAGCGGCTCCTGATGTAGCAGCGCTGCTTTTTCGATGAGCTGCGCAATGATCACGGCTTCCGCCTTGTCCACGCGCAGTCCCGCGACCAGCGCTGTGTCGGGCAGGTATTTCCCATCCGGACCGACCGGATTGGCCACCGGTAACTGGTATCGCTGTGCGACCAGAAAGTCTTCCTGACCGTGCGCCGGCGCGGTATGCACGGCGCCGGTTCCGGCATCCAGTGTGACATGCTCACCGAGGATCAGCAGGCTCTGGCGCGGCAGGAACGGATGCGAGAGTTGCAGGCGCTCGAGCACGCGACCGGGAAATTCCGCGAGCTGCTCGATCGCAGTCAACCCGTAGCGCGCCAGGCAGGAGTCCTTCAGTTGCGAGGCCAGCACCAGCACTTCGCGCTGCGAATTGCGCGTCACGGCGACCGCGACATAGTTGAAATCAGGTCCGACCGACACGGCCTCGTTGGCCATCAGGGTCCAGGGGGTCGTGGTCCAGATCACGACCGAGACCGGACCCTTGAGGGCTTCGCGCGCGACGCCGATGCGCTTGGCGAAATCACCGCGGTCCACGACCGGGAAGGCGACGTCGATGGCGGTCGAGGTTCGGTCCTCGTACTCGACTTCCGCCTCGGCCAGCGCCGAGCGGCAGTCCAGGCACCAGTGCACGGGCTTTGCACCGCGATACAGATGTCCGTTGCGGATGATCTTGCCCAGCGCACGGATCTGCTGCGCCTCATAGCGCGGATCCATCGTCAGATAAGGGTTATCCCAATCGGCGAATACACCCAGACGCTTGAAGTCGGCGCGCTGCGAATCGATCTGCTGATTGGCGAATGCACGGCAGGCGGCGCGAAATGCCGTGGCATCCAGTTTGTGCCCGGGTTTGCCGTGTTTTTTCTCGACCGCCAGTTCAATCGGCAGACCATGGCAGTCCCAGCCGGGAATGAAAGCCGCGTCGCGCCCGTCCATGGTCTGCGACTTGACGACGATGTCCTTGAGTATTTTGTTGACGGCGTGGCCCAGATGGATCACGCCGTTCGCATACGGCGGCCCGTCGTGATAGCGAAATGCTGGCCGTCCACGCGAAGCCTCACGAATGCGCGCGTAAATATCCTCATCGAGCCAGCGTTTGAGCTGCGCGGGTTCACGCTGGGCCAGATCGGCTTTCATCGGAAAGTCGGTCTGCGGCAGATTGATGGTGTCCTTTTTGTAGTCCACTAACGCTCACCTAATTGACGGCGTGCCTGCGCGGCGTCCCGATGCATCTGCTGCACCATCGCATCCATCGATGCAAAGCTCGCCTCATCGCGCAGGCGGGCGACGAATTCCACTTCGAGCTCCCGACCATACAGATCGCCGCTAAAATCGAACAGATGCACCTCCAATAACATGTGCGTGCCACCCACCATCGGGCGCGTGCCCAGGTTCGCGACGCCGGGCCAGGCGCTAAGACCGGCTCCATGCGCGCGTACCGCAAACACGCCGGATAGCGGCACCCGCCGCCGTTTGACCGCGACGTTGGCGGTGGGGAAACCGAGCGTGCGTCCGAGACGGTTACCGCAGCGAACCCGTCCGCGCATGCCGTAGGGTCGACCCAGAAGCCGGCGCGCATGCGCGAAGTCACCGACGCGCACCGCATCGCGCACCTGGCCACTGCTCACGCGCAGGCCATCGATCGGCACCGGCGAAATCACATCGACCTCGAATCCGAACTGCGAGCCACGCTCGGCGCACCATTGCGCGCTGGCCTCCCCGCCCATGCCGAACCGGAAGTCGTGACCGACCACCACAATGCGCGCATGGGCGGCCTGTAGCAGTTGCATGAACTGCAGACCCGTCAGCGTCCGCAGTCGCTCGCTGAAGGTCAGCACGCACAAGCGCTCGAGGCCTGTGCTCGAGAGCAGCCGCCAGCGCTCGCGAAAGTTCGTGAGCCGCGGCGGTGGGTCCGCAGGCTGTAGATACTCGCGCGGCAGCGGCTCGAAACTCACCAGCATCGTTGGCAGCCCGAGGCGCGTGCCGTGCGCGCACAGCCGCTCGATCAGTGCGTGATGCCCCAGATGTATGCCATCGAAACCACCGATCGTGACAACACAATCATGGGCACTATTGGAATCGAGTCGGCGGATGAGCTCCATGGTTCTTGGCACTGGCCGACCTGCCGCTACAGCAGCGCCGATCGGCAGGCAGATGAGGCGTCAAAAGTCCAAACGGCAAACGCAAATTATAGCCATAACCAATGCCCTGCCGCGGCCGGTTCTTGAGGGTGCAGGCCCCTGATTTGACAAGCTGAAGCGTGCTCGCCAGACTACGCGGCCCCGAAATGGCGGGTATGCAGTCAACGGCTTTCAGGAGTTCGGCGTGGCGAATACGAAATCGGCGGAAAAAGCCGCCCGGCAAGCTGCCGAGCACCGCACTCACAATGTCACGTTGCGCTCACGCATGCGCAGTGCGATCCGCAAGGTCAACGATGCGGTCGCCTCCGGCAACAAGGACGACGCCCAGAAGAGCTATCAGGCCGCTGTGCCGGTCATCGACAGCATGGTCAATAAGAAGATTCTTCATCGTAACGCCGCTGCCCGCTATAAGAGCCGCTTGGCCACCCGCGTGAAGAGCGTCGGCGCCACGCGCTGAGAGCGCCGTCGGCCCGCTGACAGCAGACCACTAGCTGCGGCCTCGTTCGCGGTCTTCGAGCGCCAGCAGTAGCGACAGTCTGTCATCCCCGCGCGCGACCTCACGCCAGTGCCGGCCCTCGGGCCAGGGCTCGAGCGCACCCGCCAGCGCCCACAGCGTGTTGAGCGAGGAAGTCACGCCCGCCAGCTTCAACTGATAAAACGCTTCCACCGCGCCCCGTCGCCGCAATTCGTCGGCGCTATGAACCCCGATTTCACTCAACATTTCCTCGGATTTCGTGCCGAGGTTGCGCAGGTCGCGGATGCGCAGCCGCAGCTTGCCGGCGGCAATGCGTGCACGGACCTTGGAATTACGCATCGGATCCCGGGTCGGCCGCGCCTGCATTGATCCGCGTCTCCAGAAACTGCATGACCGCTTCGGCCAGTTCCCGCGTACCGCGCCCGGTGACCGCGGAGATCAGAAACCGCGGTCCGCGATAGCGCAGCCGGCGCGCGATGTCCGCCGCGCGCTTCTCGGCCTCCTCATCGGGCAGCAGATCGCGTTTGTTGACTACCAGCCAGCGTGGCTTGGCGGCAAGCTCTTGGTCAAATTTCTTGAGCTCACCGACGATCGCGCGCGCATCGCGCACCGGATCGGCGTCCGGATCCGGCGGCAGAATATCGATCAGGTGCAGCAGCACGCGAGTGCGCTGCAGGTGCTTCAGAAAACGGATCCCGAGACCTGCACCGTCGGCAGCGCCTTCAATCAGTCCCGGAATGTCGGCCATCACAAAGCTGCGGTGTTGACCACAATTGACCACGCCAAGGTTCGGATAGAGGGTGGTAAAGGGATAGTCGGCCACCTTCGGGCGCGCAGCCGAAACGGCGCGGATCAGCGTGGATTTTCCGGCGTTCGGCAGCCCCAGCAGCCCGACATCCGCGATCACTTTGAGCTCGAGGGCCAGCGTGCGCTTCTCGCCGGGCAGCCCGGGCCCGAATTGCCGGGGCGCTCGATTGGTACTCGACTTGAAGCGGGTATTGCCCCAGCCGCCCTTGCCGCCCTGCGCGACTTTCAGCTCCTGGCCAGCCGTCGCCAGGTCCCCGAGCGCTTCATCGGTCTGCGCATCGCGGACCTGGGTACCGACCGGGACCGCCACATAAAGATCCTCGCCACTGCGGCCGGTGCAGTCGTTGCCCGAGCCGCCGTCACCCGATGTCGCCTTGAATACCCGCTCGATGCGAAAGTCCGCGAGCGTGTTGATGCCTTCCTTGGAACGCAGCCACACGCTGCCACCATCGCCACCGTCGCCGCCGTCCGGACCGCCAAACGGAACGAATTTCTCGCGCCGGAAACTGGCGCTGCCACGCCCACCATTGCCCGCCTGCACGCGCATGGTGGCTTCATCGACGAACTTCATCGGGTGGGCGCCTGCCGCAGCGCGGCATCAGGCTTGGAGCTCTTGGGGTGCCCGGACGACGGGAAACGGCCCTCGCCGGATCCTCAGTTGGGCTTGTCGCTGTTGGCGGCGGGCGCCTGCGGCTGCACGCTCACGTACATGCGTTGTTCGGCGCCGCGGATACGGAACTCGACCTGCCCGGTGATCTCGGCAAATAAAGTGTGATCGGTGCCGGTCCCGACGTTCTCGCCGGCGCGCACCTTGGTGCCGCGCTGACGCACCAGGATGTTACCGGCCAGCACGTGCTGGCCTCCGTAGCGCTTCACGCCTAAGCGTTTGGAGTGTGACTCGCGGCCGTTACGGGTACTGCCGCCTGCCTTCTTGTGTGCCATGGCCTTCGCTCCGTCGCCCTAGGGCGCGCTGATGTCCGTGACGCGCACCTGCGTGTAATGCTGGCGGTGCGTTTTCTGTCGCATATAGTGCTTGCGACGGCGGAATTTGACGATCGTGACCTTGTCGCCTTTGGCGTGCTTTTCGATCGTAGCGGTAACCTTGCCACCTTGCAGTTGTGGCTTGCCGAGGCGCACATCATCGCCATCGGCGATCAGCAGCACCTCACCGAATTCGACGGTCGAACCGGGCTCGCCCTCTAGCTTCTCGATGCGCAGCACGGCACCCTTCTCGACTCTATACTGTTTGCCGCCTGTGGCGATGACCGCGTACATTGTCTTCAAACTCCGTGTGATCGTCGCACCGCTGGTAGCGAGCGCCCGGAACACAATATACAGCCGGGACACTCGTTCGAAGTGCGAAAAGGTCGCGCATTCTAACGATGCCGCGCTGGCCGGTCAAACAACGATTTCTCGTGGAGAAACATACAGTTGAATAGTGACTACGGCAGCCGCGAGTCGCTCGAGAAGATTCGCGCGCTGGTGCGTACCGAGCTGACGGCCGTCGACGAGGCCATCCGCAGCGGCCTGCACAGCGCGGTCGGTCTGGTCGATCAGATCGCCGATCACATCATCGGTGGGGGCGGAAAGCGCCTGCGACCGCTGCTGGTGGTGCTGGCCGGGCGTGCCTGTGGGGGCACTGGCACGGAGTGCGTACGGGCTGCCGCTTTTATCGAATTCATCCACACCGCCACGCTCCTGCACGATGACGTCGTGGACATGTCGGCTCGCCGGCGCGGCCGCGATACCGCGAATGAAATTTTCGGCAACCAGGCCAGCGTGCTGGTCGGCGATTTTGTCTACTCGCGTGCGTTCCAGCTGATGGCCGCGACGCGCTCGCAGCGGGTCATCGAGATCATGGCCGATGCCACCAATCTGATTGCTGAGGGCGAGGTCCTTCAGCTCATGAACGCACACGACCCGGAAACCACTGAGGCGCGCTATCTCGAAGTCATCCACCGCAAGACCGCGCAGCTGTTTCAGGCTGGCGCCGAAGTCGCCGCGGTGATCAGTGGCGCCCCCGAGCGCGTGCAGCGTGAACTGTCCAGCTATGGGAAGCACCTGGGCACCGCCTACCAGCTCATTGATGATGTGCTCGACTATCAGTCCGACCCCGAGACCCGCGGTAAGAACTTGGGGGATGATCTGGCCGAGGGCAAGCCCACGCTGCCGCTGATCTATGCGCTAAGAGAAGGTGGGCGCTGCAGCGAGCTGATGCGCGAAGTCATCCGCGACGGCGGCCGCGAGCGGCTGGAGGACATCGTGGGCGCAATTGAGTCCGCGGGGGGCCTTGAGTACACTGCCCGGCTCGCGCAATCCGAGGCCGACGAGGCGCTGACCGCACTGACGGCGCTACCCGATACACCCTATCGGGAAGCCCTGGCCGCACTGGTGCGCTTCGCGGTCGCCCGCAAGCATTGATGAAGGCTTAATTCGGGGTGTAGCTCAGCCTGGTAGAGCACTACGTTCGGGACGTAGGAGTCGCAGGTTCAAATCCTGTCACCCCGACCAAGTTCTCCGGGTCCGTTCCGACCACATCGGTAACGTTTCATTCCGGGCACATGGGTAACACTTTTGCGCCGAAGGGGTTCTCGGCGCTGGTTATCCGCCCGGTCTCGTGATCAAAGAAGCC
>DATMRM010000184.1:0-2320 GCA_035566155.1 Steroidobacteraceae bacterium
CCGCAGCTGCTGATGCTCTCGGGCATCGGGCCGGCTTCGGAACTGGCGGCGCACGGCATCGAGGTGAAGGTGGATCTGCCGGAAGTGGGCCGCAATCTGCAGGATCACCTGGACTTCTGCACTGTGCAGCAGAGCACCCGCGCCGTCACTTACGAATTCAACGCCACGCAGATGATGCTGGTCGGCCTGCGCTACGGGCTCACACACGGCGGCCCCGGCTCGAGCAACCTCGCCGAAGGCGGCGGCTTCGTGCGCTCGGCGCTCGCGATCGATCAGCGCCCGGATGTGCAGTTTCATTTCTTGCCGGCACAGCTGGATGATCATGGCCGCCATCGACTGCCCGGACACGGCTATACGCTGCACGCCTGCGCGCTGCGGCCGCGCAGCCGCGGCTATGTGACGCTGCGCTCGGGTAGCCCTGAGGATTCACCGCGCATCTTTGCGCGCTACCTGTCCGATCCGTTTGACGCCAGGGTTCTGCTCGAGGGCATCCAGCTCTCGCGGGCCGTGCTCAGCCAGGCGCCCTTCAAGCCCTATCGTGGCAAGGAGGTCTATCCGGGCGAGGGCGTGACGGCGCACGATCAGATCGAATCGGTGCTCCGGCGCAAGGCTGAAACAATTTACCACCCGGTGGGTACTTGTCGTATGGGCGCGGACCCGGCATCGGTGGTGGACCCCTCGCTTCGCGTGCGCGGGGTCGAGGCGCTGCGCGTGGTCGATGCCTCGGTGATGCCGATGCTGATCGGAGGCAATACCACCGCACCGACCATGATGATTGCGGAGAAAATCGCTCAGACGATGCTCGGCTGACGACACAACGACAGGGGATCGCTCCAATGCTCGAGATTCGCGAACTGTCCAAGACCTATGCCAATGGCGTGCAGGCGCTCAAGAGCGTCTCACTGCAGATCCCGAACGGCATGTTCGGTCTGCTCGGCCCCAATGGTGCCGGCAAGTCGACGCTGATGCGCACGATCGCGACACTGCAGGATCCGGATCGGGGCAGCATTCACCTCAACGGCCTGGATGTGCTGGCCAACAAGCCCGCGGTGCGCGCCCAGCTCGGCTATCTGCCGCAGGAGTTCGGCGTGTATCCGAAGGTCAGCGCTGAGGCCATGCTCGATCACTTCGCGATGCTCAAGGGCGTGGTGGTGCGCAGTGAACGCAAGGCGCTGGTCGAGGCCCTGCTGCAGCAGGTGAACCTTTGGGGCGTGCGCAAACGCAAGCTCGGCACCTTTTCCGGTGGCATGCGCCAGCGCTTCGGCATTGCCCAGGCGCTGATCGGTAAGCCGAGCCTCATGATCGTGGATGAGCCCACCGCGGGTCTGGATCCGGAGGAGCGCAACCGATTCCTCAATCTGCTGGCGGAGATCGGCGAGAACGTCGTGGTCATTCTCTCCACGCACATCGTGGAGGATGTCACCGACCTGTGTCCGCGCATGGCGATCATTTCGGAAGGGCGAGTGCTGCTGAGCGGGCAGCCGGCCGAGGCCATGCAGGCACTGCAGGGGCGCGTCTGGCGCCGGAGCATCCCGACCGCGAGCATTGAAGACTACCAGCGGCGATTCTCGGTGCTGTCCACGCGCCTGGTCGGCGGCAAGACGATCGTTCATGTGCTGGCCGATGGCAAACCGGAGGAAGGGTTCGAGCCGGTGGCGCCGGATCTGGAGGATGTGTATTTCGGGCAGCTGCGGGCGTCGGGTTCGTCGACGCTGGCGGCCTGAGCGGCGGGAAGAGCCATGTTTGGCGAAATCTTGCGATTCGAGTTGCGCCAGCAGCTGAAGAGTCCGCTGTTCTGGATCGTGGCGTTGGCCTTCGGAGCCCTCGCGTTTGGCGTCGCCGCCTCCGACACCATCCAGATCGGCGGTGGCATCGGCAATACCCACCGCAACGCGCCTTACGTCGTCATGCAGACGCTGACCGTCTTCAGCGTGCTCGGCATGTTCCTGATCACGATCTTTGTCGCCGGCGCCGCGCTGCGTGATTTCGAAGCGGGCACGGCCGAGATGTTCTTCGCCACGCCCATGCCGCGCACGAGCTACCTCGCCGGGCGCTTCACCGCCGGCTACCTCACCTCGCTCGCCGTGCTGATCTTCGTGGCGCTGGGTCTGTGGCTCGGATCGCTCATGCCGTGGCTGGACCCTGCACGACTGGGTCCCACGCCCGTCGCCGCCTATGGCTACAGCTTCGCCATCTTCGTGCTGCCCAATCTGTTCTTCGTCTCCGCACTGCTGTTCCTGCTCGCGATCCTGACGCGCTCGCTGCTGGGTACCTACGTCGGCGTGATCGCCTTCTTCGTGCTGTGGCAGATCGCGGGCGT
>DATMRM010000185.1:0-3285 GCA_035566155.1 Steroidobacteraceae bacterium
AGCGCGGCGCGCAGTCCGGCGGCGGCGTCCTTAGAGCTCAGAGCGTCGAGGCTTGACGCTGCGGCGGCCGTGCCGGCGATCACGAGAAGTCCGAGCACCAGTGACTGGCGGCAGTTGCGGTTCATGGGATCCTTCCTGTTGGTCGAGTCTAGACTTCCTTCTGCCCAAAGCCTATTAGTACCCGCCGACGCACCGGATCCAAGAAGATGCGCAGCGACGAACACGGCTTCCAGCACATCATCGAACGCGAACGAGGCCTGCAGCGGCAGTTGAGTGCCGGGCGCCTGTCCATGATCGCCATCGGCGGGGCGATCGGCACGGGCCTGTTTCTCGGCAGCGGTTTCGCGATCGGGCTCGCGGGCCCAGCAGTGCTTGTGAGCTATGCCATCGGCGCTGTCATCGCGCTGCTACTGATGGGATGCCTGGCGGAGATGACCATCGCACATCCCACCAGCGGTTCTTTCGGCGCCTACGCCGAATACTATGTGGGCCCACTGGCGGGCTTCCTGGTGCGCTACGCGTACTGGACCTGCATCGTGCTCGCGGTGGGCACCGAGGTCACCGCAGTGGCTCTCTACATGCACTTCTGGTTTCCGCGCGCGCCGGCGTGGCTGTGGATTGTCGCCTTCTCGAGCCTGCTGATTGCCATCAATGCCCGCAGCGTGAATTGGTTCGGTACGGTTGAGTATTGGTTCTCGGCCACCAAAGTAGCGGCGATCGTGATATTCATCGTGCTCGCCTCGTATCTCCTGTGGCGCGCGCCGGCGGCACCGATCCACGGTGCCCCGGCGATCGGCTGGCGCAACTACACCGCGTACGGTGGCTTTTTCCCCCACGGATGGTGGGGGGCGTGGGTGGCGGTCATCGTTGCCATATTCAGCTACCTGAGCATCGAGATGATCGCGGTCGCGGCTGGCGAGGCGCAGGATCCGCAGCTGGCCGTGCGCCGCGCGTTTCGCTCCACCGTGCTGCGCCTGATCCTGTTCTACCTGGTGACGCTCGCACTGGTGCTCGCCATAGTACCCTGGACGCGTGCGGGGCTCGACGAAAGCCCCTTCGTGAAGGTCATGCGCGCGCTCGCGGTGCCGGGGGCCGCGGGGATCGTCAACTTCGTGATCCTGGTGGCGGCGCTGTCGGCCATGAACAGCCAGCTGTACATCACGACCCGCATGATGTTCAGTCTGGCGCGTGCCGGCTATGCACCGCGACGTTTCGGCGTGCTCAGCGGCCACGGCGTGCCCGCTCAGGCGCTATTGCTGTCGAGCATCGGGATCGCGTGCGCCACACTACTGAGCGTCACGGCACCGCGCTCTGCTTACCTGCTCATGGTGTCGATTTCCGCGTTCGGCGCAATGTTCACGTGGATGATGATTTTCATCACGCACTTCTTTTTCAGACGCGCGCGCCGTGCGAAGCCCACGGTCGGGTTTCGCATGATCGGCTATCCCGTCACGACGCTGCTCGGGGCGGCGCTGATGGCTGCGGTACTGCTAACCACGGCGTTTACCGAGGCGTTTCGCCTCACCCTGGTGTTCGGCGTGCCCTTCATCGGCGTGCTGTGCCTGCTCTACCGCTTGCGTAACGCTCGCGCTGCATCCAGTGCGCGCGCTCAATAGCTACTGGATGGTGCGGCGATGCACAGGAGCTGTTAACCCGCACGCTGCGGCGGAGTAAGCTCCCCGGATCACTCAAGGAGGCGCGCCATGGCCGTGAAACCGGTTCCGGATGGATACCACACCGTTACTCCCTACCTCATCATTAACGGCGCTGCGCAGGCGATCGATTATTACCGCAACGCCTTCGGCGCCAGCGAACTTCTGCGCATGCCCGATCCGCAGGGCAGGATCGCGCATGCGGAGCTCAGGATCGGCGATTCGGTCATCATGCTCGCAGACGAGCATCACGAGATGGGCTATCGCGCACCGCGCACCCTCGGGGGCACGAGCGTCAGCATTCTGCTGTACCTCGTCGACGTCGATACGGTGTTCGCGCGCGCGATCAGCGCCGGTGGTAAGTCGCTGCGCCCGGTTGCCGACCAGTTCTATGGCGATCGCATGGGCACGCTCGAGGACCCGTTCGGCCATGTCTGGACCATCGGCACCCACATTGAAGATGTGTCTCCCGAGGAGATGAAGCGGCGCATGGCCACCGCGCACGCCTGAGTCAGATACTCGCCGCTGTCGACCAGGACGCGCTCGCGTGGCGTCGCAGTCGCGCGCGACGGTGAGGATCATTGCGTTGGCGGAACGCGCCGATAGACAATGACGCAAAGCCCGTGGACGGGCGAAACGGGAGGAGGGCCCTCGGCCTGCCAGCGCAGCGGGTTTACGGGCCGTCCATGGTATTCAACTCGCTCACGTTCATCGTGTTCTTCGCGTGCGTGCTCGCCCTGCATTCGCTGCCGCTGCCGTGGAGAGTGAAGAAGTTCAACCTCCTGATCGCCAGCTACCTGTTCTATTCCGCGTGGAATCCCCCCTTCGTGATCCTGCTGTGGGTGTCGACGGTCGTCGACTGGTACGCAGCGCAGGGGCTGGTCAAGGCGCGCCGCCAGGCGGCGCGCCACGCCTGGATGCTGCTCTCGGTGATTGCCAATCTCGGCATGCTCGGCTACTTCAAGTACGGCCAGTTCCTGCTGGACAGCTTCAGCGCGCTCCTGAGCTCGTTCGGGGTCGTCTACCAGCCCGCGCATTACGACATCGTGCTGCCGGTCGGAATCTCGTTCTATACCTTCGCCACCATGTCGTACACCCTCGATGTGTACCTGCGGCGCGCGGCTCCCGCGCGGAACCTGCTCGACTATGCGCTGTTTGTGACGTTCTTTCCGCACCTCGTCGCCGGGCCGATCATGCGACCCACCGAGCTCGTGCCGCAGTTCGCCGAGCCGCGTCGGGCGAGCGCCCAGCAGCTGCGCTTCGGGCTGGCGCTGATGACGATCGGGCTGTTCAACAAGGTCGTGCTGGCCGACACGTTCCTCGCCACCGCGGCCGAGCGCGTGTACGACGGGTCGCGCCTGCCCGGGGCACTGGATTCATGGGCGGCGACGCTCGCGTTCAGCGGCCAGATCTTCTGCGACTTCGCGGGGTATTCCACCACCGCGATCGGGGCGGCGCTGTGTCTGGGCTTTGCCATGCCGGACAACTTCCGATTCCCGTACGCGGCCGTCGGCTTTTCGGATTTCTGGCGTCGCTGGCACATCACGCTCTCGTCCTGGCTGCGCGACTATCTGTACATTCCCCTCGGTGGCAATCGCCACGGACAGCGTCGCACCTACGCGGCACTCATGAC
>DATMRM010000186.1:0-2026 GCA_035566155.1 Steroidobacteraceae bacterium
GGGCGTGTCGAGCAGGTTGACGATGCACTCATCGAAGGGGAACTGCATGACCGAGGAGGTAACCGAGATGCCGCGCTGCTGCTCCAGGCGCATCCAGTCGGAAGTCGCGTGGCGCGTCGCCTTGCGGCCCTTGACGGCACCCGCCATCTGGATCGCGCCGCCGAATAGCAGCAGCTTCTCGGTCAGCGTCGTCTTACCCGCATCGGGATGCGAAATAATCGCAAATGTGCGGCGGCGCGCAATTTCGCGCGTCATATCGGCCGTCGTGCTGCTCACTCTGGAATCGCCGCCAGAGCACGGCGCAGCACCGACGCATCTTCGCGGCCCGCGGGAGCCTGGTAATAGCCGCGACGCACCCCGATCTGCTCAAAGCCCAGCGCATGATACAGGCGGCTCGCGATCAGGTTCGAGGGGCGCACCTCGAGAAACGCCTCTTCCATCCCCAGCGCCCGCGCGCGCTGCATCAGGTACAGCATCAACTTGCGCCCCAGTCCGCGGCACCTGTATTCGTCAGCGACGCAGACATTGAGGATATGCGCTTCGCCCGCCCCGACCGACATGATGCCGTAGCCGGCAAGCACATCACCGACATCGATCACGCGGCATATGTATCCAACCCGCAGACAGTCGCGAAAGATTCCCTCACTCCACGGGAACTGGTAACCGGACCGCTCAATCTCGACGATCACCGGCACATCATGGTCATTCATCGCGCGGATTTCGACTGTCGGAAAAAGCTCTTCGCGCTTGACGCTAGACACGACTTCGCACCTCACGGGCAAACTTGAGGTCTTCCCACGCCTTGCGCTTCTCGTGCAGCTCGCGCAGCAGATACGCCGGGTGATAGGTGGCGACCACCGGAATTCGTGCCTCGCCAAAATAATGCACCTGCTGCCTGAGGCGGGCCAGCGATAAGTCCGTGCGCAGCAGATTATGCGCAGCGATGCGCCCGACGACCAGGATGATCTTCGGCCGCAGCAGCGCAATCTGCTCACTGAGGTATGGCAGGCACTGCTCAGCCTCGGTCGCACTCGGATCGCGATTTCCAGGGGGCCGGCACTTCAGGATGTTGGCAATATAAACTTCCGTGCGGGACAGGCCGATCGCGCGCAGCATCGAATTCAGCAGTTGGCCGGCACGCCCGACAAAGGGCTCGCCCAGCCGGTCCTCCTCTGCACCGGGCGCCTCGCCGATGATAAGCCAGTCGGCGGCTGGATCGCCGACGCCAAACACGGTCTGCGTTCGCGTCGCGCACAAGGAGCAGCGGGTACACGCCGCGACACGCTCGCGCAGCATGGACCACTCGTGCGCCATCGGTACGGGCAACGGCGTGCGCACCGGCTGGGCTTTTTGCCGCAGCGCCCAGGAGTCGAGCCCCAGTGCATCGAGATACGCATGGCGCACTTGCGGATTCATGGGCGTGCGGGGGCTGGGCGGGAGCGCCGGCGCATTTTGCGCCAGGCCCATTGCAGGGGCGCCGACGCCGCGTACGCGCCGAATAGCAGCAGCAACGCAGCGGGTGGGTGGGATGCAATCAGCACAAAAGCGAGCGGCACGAGCAGGATGTGCGTGAAGCGCACACGGGCGCTTAAGTTGACCTGCTTGAAGCTGTGGAATGCAAAGCGGCTGATCATCAACGCGCCGGCGATCGCCGTGACGACGAAGGCGAGCACGAGTCCCGGCAGGCCAATATCGGTCTGCGCGCTCGCCGCCCACACGAATGCGGCGACGATAGCGGCGGCCGACGGGCTCGGCAGGCCTTCAAAATATTGCTTATCCTGGGTACTGGCGCGTGAGTTGAAACGCGCGAGGCGCAGCGCCGCCGCAGCGGCATAGAAAAAGCACACCAGCCAGCCGACCCGGCGCCACAGCGGACCATATTCGGAAATCCGCGCGACTCCCCACTGGTAAGTGACGATCGCCGGCGCGAGTCCGAAGGACACCATGTCGGAAAGACTGTCGTACTCCTTGCCAAAGGCGCTGTCGGTATGGGTCCAGCGCGCCACCCGCCCGTCGAGACCATCGA
>DATMRM010000187.1:0-10165 GCA_035566155.1 Steroidobacteraceae bacterium
CGAACCCAAACGCGGGATTTCGATAGCAGCGCGAAAAGCGCACGTCCGGGAAGCGCATCTTCAGCGCACGCGCCGCCTGTTGCATGCGCGTGGACGGTTCAATATTGCTTCCCAGGGCGATGAACACCTGGGGCCCCGAGACCTGGCTCATTGGGCAAGCACTGCCGCTCAGCTGCTCGCCCGGCGTCGTTCGATGCTGACTCCCACATCACGCGAATGACTGATGGCCCCCGGCTTGTTGATACTGACGCGCACCCACTCGAACGGAAATTCCGCCAACAGCAACAGCGCCAGAGCATGGGCCAGCGACTCAACCAGCTGAAACTTCGACTCGCCCACCCAACCCAGAACCCGCTTGGCAACTCGCTTGTAGTCCACGGTATCGTCAACGCTATCCGTGCGCGCCGCACGCGCGCAGTCGCAAGGCATCTCCAGATCGATCACCACGGTCTGCGGCGTCAGCCGCTCCCAGTCGATGAAGCCGATGATGCACTGGGTGGTCAGCCCTCGCAGAAAGATACGGTCTTCGCTGTCGTGTTGGCTCATGCGGGCGAAGTCTAGCCTGTCAGCTCAGGTTTAAGTGCCGGGCGGGCGCAGCTCATCGAGCGGCCAGCGTGCGCGCACCTCGATGGCGCTGCCGGCCTGCTCACCGGCACGCAGCCGATATAATCCGGCGACCGCTATCATTGCAGCGTTGTCGGTACAGAATTCCAGTCGCGGGAAGAACACGCGCGCCCCAACGCTTGCGGTCAGCTGTGTGAGCCGGGTTCGCAGCGAGTGGTTGGCGCCCACGCCGCCGGCCACTACCAGCGCGCGATAGCCGGTGAACTCCAGTGCCCGCATGCTCTTGTTGATGAGCGTACTGACGATCGCATCCTGAACCGCATGCGCGACATCGGCCCGCCCCTGATCTGACAGGGTTTCCGAGCGCACTGCCTGCATCACCGCTGTCTTCAGTCCCGAAAAGCTGAACTCGAAGCCCTCCCGATCGAGCATGGGCCGCGGAAACTGATAGAGACCGGGGCGACCGCGTTCGGCGAGCTGCGCCAGTTGTGGACCTCCGGGGTAAGGCAGTCCGAGCAGCTTCGCGGTCTTGTCGAACGCCTCGCCGGCCGCGTCATCGCGCGTCTGCCCCAGCAGCCGGTAGTCACCCATGCCGCGCACGTCGATCAGCATCGTGTGCCCGCCCGAGACCAGCAGTGCGAGCTGTGGAAACGGTGGCGGCGGCGTCTCGAGCATCGGCGCCAGTAGATGCCCTTCGAGATGATGAATCCCGATCGCCGGAACGCCCCAGCCGAAACTCAAGGAGCGTGCCAGCGCAGCCCCGGTCAACAGCGCGCCGACCAACCCTGGACCTGCCGTGTAGGCGACGCCCTGGATTTGCTTCGCATCCACCTCAGCGCGATCCAGGGCGCTGCGCACCAGGGGCAACAGGCGGCGCACGTGATCGCGCGAGGCAAGCTCTGGCACGACCCCACCGAAGATTCGATGCAGATCAATCTGGCTCCAGAGCTCGTGCGAACGCAGTCCTCGCTCCTCATCGAGGACCGCCACCGCGCTTTCGTCGCAGGAAGTCTCAATCGCCAGGATTTGCATGTGATCGTTGCATTTTGCGTTTTGTCGCAGGTGTCATTAGAATCGCGGCCCTTGCTCTGTGGGTTTCGTTCAAAAAGCGCTTTCGAATCAAGAGGTTAAAATTTCGATGCCGAGTGTTCGCGTACGTGAGAACGAATATTTTGACGCCGCCCTGCGGCGATTCAAACGGGCCTGTGAAAAGGCAGGTGTTCTCGCCGAACTGCGACGGCGCGAATTCTATGAAAAGCCGACCCAGGAACGGAAACGCAAGAAGGCAGCCGCCGTCAAGCGGCATATGAAGCGCGTCTCGCGCGACTTCGTTCGCCCCGCCCGCTAGATGAGCCTGAAGGATCGCATCCAGGAAGACATGAAAGCGGCGATGCGTTCCGGAGAAAAGGAGCGCCTCGGCACGATCCGCCTGATTCTGGCGTCGATCAAGCAGCGGGAAGTCGATGAGCGCATCACGCTTGACGATGCCCAGGTGATCTCGGTCCTCGAGAAGATGGGCAAACAGCGGCGCGAATCGATCACCCAGTTTCAGGCCGGCGGACGCGCCGACCTGGTGGACAAGGAAAATGCCGAACTGAAGGTCATCAGCGCCTATATGCCGTCGCAGCTATCCGCAGCGGAACTGGACGTGCTGATTGCCGAAGCCATTGCGCAGAGCGGTGCCGCGTCAGTGAAAGACATGGGCAAGGTCATGAATATCATCAAGTCCAAGGCCCAGGGACGTGCCGACATGGCCGCCGTTGGCGCGCGCATCAAAGCCCGTCTGTCCTAGGAGCCGGTCTGAGTTCTAGACTACCGGCTCGTATGGCCGGCCGAATTCCACAAGCCTTTATCGATGAGCTGATCGCCCGTGCCGATCTGGTGGAACTCATCGGCGCGCGCATACCGCTGAAGAAAGCGGGCCGCGAGTACAAGGCGTGCTGCCCGTTCCACAACGAGAAAACCCCATCGTTCTGCGTGATCCCGGAGAAGCAGTTCTACCACTGCTTCGGCTGCGGCGCGCACGGCACCGCCCTCGGCTTTCTGATGGAGTACGACCGGCTACCGTTTCCGGAAGCGGTCGAGGACCTGGCCACGCGAGTGGGCCTAACGGTACCGCACGAGCTCGGTAGTGGCGGCGGCGCTGAAACCGGTGGTGATTCCACCGCGCCTCTCTATGAGATTCTGACCAAGGTATCCGACTTCTATCACTCGGCGCTGCTGCGCAACGAGCGCGCACAGGCCTACGCCGGCCAGCGCGGTCTGACACCTGAAACCGTCGAACGGTTTCGCATCGGCTACGCCGCCGATGGTTGGAGCGAGGTGCTGCGGCGTTTCGGCGACAACGAGCGGGCGCAGACCCAGTTGCTGGCGAGCGGGCTCATCATCGAGCGCGAGCGAGCCAGCGGCAGTGAGCGCTATTACGATCGGTTCCGCGACCGACTGATGTTTCCGATACGCGATACGCGCGGTCGCGTGATCGCCTTTGGTGGCCGGGTACTCGACCAGGGCGAGCCAAAGTACCTGAATTCGCCTGAGACCGCGCTGTTTCACAAAGGCAAGGAGCTGTACGGTCTGTACGAAACGCGCCTCGCGCGCCGTGCGCTCAAACGCCTGCTGGTGGTGGAAGGCTACATGGACACGGTCCGCCTGCACCAGGCCGGACTCACCTATGCCGTCGCGACACTTGGCACCGCGACCACCGCCGAGCATCTGAAGCGAGCGTTTCGGCTGGTGAGCGAGATCGTCTTTTGCTTCGACGGCGATCGCGCTGGCCGCTCAGCCGCGTGGCGTGCCTTGCAGCAGGTGCTGTCCGAAGCACGCGAGGGACGTGAGATCCGATTTCTATTTTTGCCCGAAGGCGAAGATCCGGATTCGCTGGTCGGGCGCGAGGGCCGCGAGCGCTTCGAAGCCCGGCTCGATTCGGCCCTGCCGCTGTCCGAATATCTCGTTTCGCAGCTGCTCGAGCAAGCGGACGTGAGCCACGCGGACGGCAAAGCGCATTTCGTCGCGCTTGCACGTCCCCTGATCGACAAAGTCGCCCCCGGTGTCTACCGCGAGCTGTTACTGGAGCGCGTCGCCGCCGCGATCAACCTGCCGGCTGCGCGTCTGGAACTGTGGATGCGCTCACCGGAGAGTCAAGGCAAAGCCCCGGCGCGCGACGAGCGAGTCAGTCCGCGCAGCACGCATTCCGCCCCGCGCCTCACCGGGCGGGGAAATCTCGTCACGCAATCGATCAGCCTGCTGCTGCACTTTCCGGCAGCGGCCAATGCCGTGACCGACGCCCAGCGGGAGGAACTGGAGCGACTCACCCAGCCCGGTGTCCATGTGCTACGCGAACTGCTCGAACAGCAGCGGGTCAGTGCGGCGGTGACCACCGCGCAGACGCTCGAACGCTGGCGCGAGAGAGCCGAATATCGCCGCTTCTGCGAACTGGCCGCCAATGACCCGCTGGTGCCTGATCGGGCTGCGGCCGGTGCCGAGCTGAAGGAAGCGGTGGCGCGACTGCTCGGGCTCGAGTCCCGGCGGCGGCTGGAGGTGCTGATCGACAAGGCTCGCGCCGAGACGCTCGATGCTTCCGAAAAGCAGGAACTTCAGACGCTCACGGGTGCCTTATCAAAGGACTCCTAGAGGCGTCGCGCTGATGCTTAAGCCCCGCCCGATCACGTATCGAGCGAGCACTTAAGGGGACCGGTCACCATAATCAACCCACGGTTCGGCTACCGTTTCTTTCTGCGTGGGACTTGAATACTGGCGCCGGTGCAGCAATTCTGGGTATTATCGCCAGCTAACCCCATGAAGGACCGACCGATCACAGCCTTTCGTCGTCAAGCGACGGAACGGGCTGCTTCGTCACATTCACTTCAAGAGACACCATGACACGCAAGCCGTCAAAGCCAGCACCGTTAGCCCGCAAAGCCGCTCCGCGCGCTGCCGCTGCGGCCTCTACGCCTGCCCGCAAGGGCGCTCCCGCTCCGGCGGGGGCGGCCCGGCGCCCCGTTGCTGCCGCGACCAGGTCGGCCGACCCGCATAAGAAGGTGGCTGTCACACCGCCCGCGAAGACCTTGGTGGTTCCGGTCCTATCGAAGGACAGTGGTGCTGCGACGCACAAGAGAATCCCCGGTGCACCTGCCGCGCACGGCGAGGCCCTACCCCGGCGTGGCAATGGATTGCCGGAGGACCGGCAATCGCAACTGAAACTGCTGATCGCCCGCGGCAAAGAGCAGGGCTATCTCACGTATGCGCAGGTGAACGATCACCTGCCCGCCGAGATCGTCGATCCCGAGCAGATCGAAGGCATCGTCAACACGATCAATGACATGGGAATTCCGGTGTACGAGAAGGCACCGGACAGCGAATCGCTGCTCGCCAGCGAGCCCAGTTCACCGGCCGATGACGAGGCGATCGAGGAGGCGGCGGCCGCCCTGGCGGCACTCGATGCCGAACTCGGCCGTACCACCGATCCGGTGCGCATGTACATGCGCGAGATGGGGACGGTGGAACTGCTGACGCGCGAAGGCGAAATCCGCATCGCCAAGCGCATCGAGGAAGGTCTCGACGCCGTGCGCGTCGCGTTGGCGAAGTATCCGTTCACGCACGAGCACCTGATCAAGACCTATGAACTCATCAAGGCCGGCCAGGCCCGTCTGATCGATCTGGTAGTCGGATTCATCGATCCGAACGCGCCGGACGTGATCGCTCAGCCGCAGAACCCGACCAAGCTGGAGCTCGAGGCCGATAGCGAGGACAAGGACGACGACGCCGAAGACGGTGACGAGGACGAAGAGGAAGCCATCGATACCGGTCCGGATCCGGAGGAAGTGGCGCGCCGCATGAGTTCCCTGCAAAAGGTACATCTGCAGGCACTCGCCTCCATGGCGAAACTCGGCACCGAAGACCCGAAGACACAGAAGCTGCGCAAGAAGCTGGCGGGCGAATTCATGGAGCTGAAGCTCTCGCCGCGCATGTTCGATGCGCTGACCGATCAGCTGCGTGCGCACGTCAACGAAGTGCGCCAGATCGAGAAGGAGATCATGGTGATCGCGGTGCGTGACTCAGGCATGCCGCGCAAGGACTTCATCTCGACATTCCCGAAGAACGAGACCAGCGCGCGCTGGCTGCAGAAGCACATGAAGGCGGGGAAGAAGTATTCCGCGCCGCTGACGCGCCTGAAGGACGAGATCGAGCGCCGCCAGAAGAAACTCATGGACCTCGAGGTGAAGTACCACCTCGCCATTCACGACATCAAGGACATCAACCGCGAAGTGTCGATCGGCGAAGCCAAGGCCAGGCGCGCCAAGAAGGAAATGGTCGAGGCCAACCTGCGTCTGGTGATTTCGATCGCGAAGAAGTACACCAACCGCGGCCTGCAGTTCCTGGACCTGATACAGGAAGGCAACATTGGCCTGATGAAGGCGGTCGACAAGTTCGAATACCGCCGCGGCTACAAGTTCTCGACCTATGCCACCTGGTGGATACGCCAGGCCATCACTCGTTCGATCGCCGATCAGGCGCGCACGATCCGCATTCCGGTACACATGATCGAGACCATCAACAAGCTGAACCGCATTTCGCGGCAGATGCTGCAGGAGATGGGCCGCGAACCGACACCTGAAGAGCTGGCTGTCCGCATGGAAATGCCGGAAGACAAGGTTCGCAAAGTCCTCAAGATCGCCAAGGAACCGATCTCGATGGAAACGCCGATCGGCGATGACGAAGACTCACACCTCGGGGATTTCATCGAGGATCAGTCCGTTGCCTCTCCCATCGACCAGGCCACGATGGAATCGCTGCGCGAGACCACGCACTCGGTGCTGGCTCAACTCACGCCGCGCGAAGCCAAGGTGCTGCGGATGCGTTTCGGTATCGACATGAATACCGACCATACGCTCGAGGAAGTGGGCAAGCAGTTTGATGTCACGCGCGAGCGTATTCGTCAGATCGAAGCCAAAGCACTGCGCAAGCTGCGTCATCCGAGCCGCAGCGAGCAGCTGCGCAGCTTCTTGATGGATGACTGACCCCGCGACTCAAGCATCCGCGCGCCGGCCAATACGAGCCGCTGCCAACGAGGCGAGTAGTCGGGCTTCGCCAGCGGCCAGGCCGCAGCGTTGCGCGATCTCTTCGGCTTTCATCCCGGTCGAAGCCAGCGCTGCGGCTGCCACATAAGGATTGCCCGCCGCGGGCGCAGTGGCGGTTGCCGCTGGGCCGACGTTTGACAGCACCGGCGTCGCATTACGGGCGGCCGGGGCCGCTACCGCATCGGTTGCTACCGGCTGTTGCTCGAAACGCAGCAGGTCCAGCTGCTCGAACACGCGACCCAGACTGTTATCGATCGAACGGCGCAGCAGCTTGATCGAGCGCAGCTCGAGCAGAATGACCAATCCTAAAGTCACCACGGCAGCCGCCAGGGCGGACTGTGAAATCTCGTGCAGCCAGCTCAGTTGGAACCAGGTCATTGTCATTGACTTCGACTCCTGTAACGCCTCGAGCGTCATCATTCCGACAGCTGCGGCTCAAACGCAGCCCTTGTCGGATATAGGAGCAGGAAGCGTGCCAACCGCACGCCGACATAAGCTTACGGCTCGGGGTTGGCGTCGCGCCCCATGATCATCACCTCGACTCGACGGTTGGCGTTGCGACCGGTTTCGGTGTTGTTGGACATCACCGGCCGGTACTCACCGAACCCCATCACCGACAGACGTTGCGCAGTGATGCCGCGGTCCATGAACAGATGCACCACACTCGCGGCGCGCGCGGATGACAGTTCCCAGTTGGAGGGAAAAGCAACGGTCTTGATCGGACGGTTGTCAGTATGACCGGTGACGCGGATGGCATTGGGAAACGTGCGCAGTGAGTCGGCCAGCCGCTGCAGCACGCCCATCGCCGCTGCCGACAATCTGGCTTGCCCACTGCCGAACAGAATGTCGCTGCTGATATCCACCACGACCCAGTTGTCGTGCCGGTGGACATGCACCTGACCGGCCTCGATCAGCGATGCCATCGCCGCGTCCACGTCTTCCGCGACGTGTCCAAGTTCATTGGCACTCGCGTCGGTCAGCGAAGCCGCCGCCTCGGCGCCGTTCTGGTCACCCTCGGTAGTCGCGGCCGCGGGATCCGTCTGTTGCGGCGCCTGCATCAGATGACGCGAAGGTAATTGGCCCATGATCATGCGGTTCACCTGCGTGAGCGGCATCTGCTCGATCGGCTGAGCGTGCGGTCCTGGATCCTCGAGCGGCTGCGCGGAGTGCGCCTGACCGTGGAACGCTTCGGCGAGCGAGTCGGACAACACTCGATATTTGCCTTCGTTGACCGACGACATCGCGTACATGACGACGAAAAATGCCAGCAGCAGCGTCACCAGGTCGCCATACGGAATCGCCCAGGCCTCGTGGTTGTCGTGCTCCTCGTACTTCTTACGCCGCGGCATGGTGCGTCTCCGTGGGCATACTCATCTAGTGCAGGAAGCTGAGTAGCTTGCCTTCGATGATGCGCGGGTTTTCACCCTGGGCGATGCCAATCAGGCCTTCGAGCTGCATTTCATCCAGATGGGTACGCGCCTGCACCGCGACCTTGAGTTTGTTGGCAACCGGCAGAAAGAACAGGTTCGCCATCCCGATACCGTAGACGGTAGCGGTGAAGGCCGCTGCAATACCGTGGCCCAGCTTTGACGGATCATCCAGATTCTGCATGACGGCCATCAGTCCAAGTACCGCGCCGATGATTCCAAGGGTTGGTGAGTAGACGCCCATGCCCTCGAACACCTTCGCGGCGCGCGTATCGGCCGCTTCGCGCGCGTGCATATCGAACTCCAGGGTGCTGCGGATCGTGTCCGGCTCACTGCCGTCCACTACCAGCTGCAGCCCTTTGCGCAGGAACGGATCGGGCTCGTAGTCGATCATGGTTTCCAGCCCGAGCAGCCCCTGACGGCGCGCAATGTGGCTCCATTCGAGCAGTTTCTTGATGAGCTTTCGCGGCTCATGGTTGGGAGGGCGAATGATCCATGGAAACATCAGCATCGCCCGGCGCATCACCTCCATCGGTGTCTGCACGCAGATGGCGGCGATGGTCCCGACCACGACGATCATGAATGCGGCCGCGGACACCAGCGCATGCAGCCCGGCACCCTTGAGGATCGCGCCGAGCAGGATCGCGACCATCGCAAGCAACAGACCGACGATGCTTAAGATGTCCACGCCGGCCCTACGGCGAGTGCCAATCCGAGAGCTGCGCCTTCAGACGCAACAACGCCTGCCCATGCAACTGACAGACTCGTGATTCGGTGACCTTGAGCACCACGCCAATTTCCTTGAGGTTCAGTTCCTGTTCGTAGTAGAGCGACAGCACTAAACGTTCCCGCTCGGGCAGATTCTGGATAGCGTCGATGATGGCCTGTCGCAGTGAGTCGCCGAGTGCACTCGACTCCGGATTCGGCGACTCATCGGCCAGCCGATCGAGCGCGGATTCCTCGCCGTCGTCGGCATCGTTCAGGCGCAGCAGCTGGCAGCCCAGCGCGTCCTGAATGATGCGTTGATATTCATTGACCGAGACACCCATATGGGCGGCGACGTCGGTTTCGCTGGCTTCGCCACCTCGCTTGGCCTCCACCTCGCGCAGTGCCACCGCAGCGGCTCTGGATTTGCGGTGTACCGAGCGTGGTGCCCAGTCCAGCCGACGCAATGCATCGAGCATCGCTCCACGGATGCGGATGCCGGCAAAGGTCTCAAAGCTGGCGCCACGGCCGGTCGCGAAATTCTGTGCGGCCTCCAGCAGACCGATCATTCCGGCCTGGATCAGATCGTCCACCTCGACCTGCGGCGGCAGCCGCCCGGCGAGATGGTAGGCGATACGCTTCACCAGATCGGCGTGCTTGCGTACCAGCGCGTCCATATCCTGCGCTGGCTGCACGTCCGAATAGGCGCGTACGCCGCCTGTCATTTGAGAACCTTTAGACGCGGCGAAGTGCGCGTCAGCATGCGCTCCAGGAAAAATTCAAGACGGCCGCTGGGGCCGAGCGGCATCGGCCAGCGTGCGGCGGCCACCGCCAAGCGCTTGAAGGCTCGTGCTGCCGGACAGTTGGGGAATGCTTCCAGCACCGGGCGCTGCTGCTGTACCGATTGCTTGACCGACCGGTCGTCGGGGATTTCCCCGGCGTACTCGAGCACCACTTCGAGGTAGCGATCGGCAACGCGCTGCAGCCGTCGGAACACGCTTTCACCCTCACCCGCAGCACGCGTCATGTTGGCGATCACACGGAAGTGCCTCACACCATGACTGCGGCTGAGGACTTTGATGAGCGCGTAACAATCGGTCAGCGAGGTCGGCTCATCACGCAATACCACCAGTACCTGCTGTGCGGCCTGACAGAACTGCAATACTGAGTCGTGAATGCCGGCGGCGGTGTCCACCACCAGCACATCGAGCGCGCCGGGCAACGCGCTGAATGCCTGAACGATCGCCGCCTGCTCGGTAATGGCCAGAGCCGCCATCTTCGCGACGCCAGAGGATGCCGGTACGACACGCACACCGGACGCGGTCTGCAGAATGACCTCTTCGAGCCGGCGCTCGCCATTCAATACGTGCTCGAGCGTGCAGCGCGGAGTCA
>DATMRM010000188.1:0-6872 GCA_035566155.1 Steroidobacteraceae bacterium
GCAGTGGGCAACGAGCCGTTCTTCGTCCATCTCGCGGATGATCTGATCGACGCCGATGTGCCCGCGCTCAAGCAGATGGCGCAGACCTATGCGTCGCGCGGCGGCAGCGTGCTCGGTGTCGAGGAAGTGCCGAGGAAGGACACCGACAAATACGGGATCGTCGAGACCGAGGCCGGGGATGGGACCGTCAGTCGCATCAAGGGCATCGTCGAGAAACCCAAGCCCGACGTCGCGCAGTCCACCCTGGCGGTGGTCGGCCGATACATTCTGACGCCGGGTGTGTTCCAGGAACTGGAGCGTGTCGGGCAGGGCGCGGGCGGGGAGATCCAGCTCACCGACGGCATCGCGCGGCTGTTGCAGCGCGAGCCGGTGTTCGCCCACCGCTTCACCGGACGACGCTACGACTGTGGCAACAAGCTCGGGTATCTGCAGGCCACGGTCGAGCTCTCGTTGCGGCATCCCGTACTAGGCAAGGACTTCCGCAGCTATCTGAAACGAATCGCGGGCACGCTTGACGACAAAACGTAGTGACCGGCGTCACAGTTCGCGCCCTTGAATTCGTGCGCTCAGGGGCAAAAAATGGCTTTCAGATCAGCGATGTAACCGGCTAGCCGAGCTTTCAAGAAACCTCTCGGGCGGCCGATATCCCTAGCGGGTTCGATTTAGCAGTACCGGTAGTTCCATCGCTCATGCTTGCCATCATCGGCTCGGTCGTCGTTTTGGTGTCCGTCGTCGGCAGCTTCGTTGTCCAAGGCGGCAGCGTCCTGCTGCTCTGGCATCCGAGCGAAATCATCACGATCGTCGGCGCCGCGCTGGGCGCGTTCCTGATCAGCAACCCGATGAAGGTCGTCAAGAAGGCGTTCTCGGCCTCGATCGGACTGGTCAGGGGTCCGAAGTACAAGCGCGAGGACTACGTCGATCTGCTGAAGCTGATCTACGACATCCTGGTCAAGATCCGCAAGTCCGGCATGCTGGCGATCGAGGCCGACATCGAGCATCCGGAGAAGAGCAAACTCTTCACCGAATACCCGCGCATTCTGGCCGACCATCACATGGTCGAGTTCATCACCGACTGTCTGCGACTGATCATCGGCGGCAACCTCGACCCGCACGAACTGGAAAGCCTGCTCGACTACGAGCTCGAAACCCATCATCAGGAAGCCGGCGAGCCGGCGCATGCGGTACAGAAAGTCGCCGACGCGCTACCCGGCTTCGGCATCGTGGCCGCGGTGCTCGGTATCGTGAACACGATGGCCTCGATCGAGGGCTCCAGCTCCGCGGCCATCGGCGAGAAGGTCGGCGCGGCGCTGGTCGGTACCTTCCTCGGCATTCTGGTGGCGTACGGCTTCGTGGGTCCGATCTCCTCGGCGCTCGAGCATCGCATGCACGACGAAGGCAAGGCGTTCGACGTGGTGAAGATGGCGCTGGTGGCGAGCGTGCGCGGCTACGCGCCGCCGGTCGCGGTCGAATTCGCACGCAAGCTGCTGTGGTCGGATGTGCGTCCGAGCTTCTCGGATCTTGAGAATCACCTCAAGGGCAAGAAGGGCGGCGCGGCGAAAGAAGGAGCGGCCGCTTGAGCGACAAGGAAAGCGAACGCCCGATCCTGATCGTCAAGAAGATCAAGAAGGCCGCCGGTCATCATGGCGGCGCGTGGAAAGTCGCCTACGCCGACTTCGTCACCGCGATGATGGCCTTCTTCATGGTCATGTGGCTGATCGCGTCGGTCAACAAGGAAACCCGCGCGGCGATCTTCGACTACTTCAAGAATCCCAGCATGGACCAGGGCAAGTCGCCGAAAGCGGCGCCCGGCCAGATGGGTCCCGGCGGCGCCAGCACCAGCGTGATCAATCTGCGCGGCGGTCTGGACGCGCGCAAATCCTCCTCACCGATCTCCACCGGCCTGGGCACACCGAGCAACGGCTCGGTCACCGATCGCCCGAACATGAAGCTGGCTGCGGCCGAAGAAGCCAAGAAGGCCGCGGCCGCCGAAGAGCGCAAGAAACTCGAATCGCTCCTGACGCAGCTCAACCAGGCGATCGGCACGAGTCAGGCGCTGGCACCATTCAAGAATCAGCTGCTGCTCGACATCACGCCGGAGGGACTGCGTGTGCAGATCGTGGACGCGCAGAACCGTCCGATGTTCGATCTGGGCAGCTCGAAGCTCAAGAACTACACCAACGACATCATGCGGGCGCTGGCCCCGTACCTGAACAGCGTGCCGAACCACATCAGTCTGGCCGGCCACACCGACACCACGCCGTACGTGGTCGCCGGCGGCTACAACAACTGGGATCTGTCCACCGACCGCGCGAATGCCGCGCGCCGTGCGCTGGAGAGCGGCGGATTGAAATCCGACAAGATCTCGCGCGTGGTCGGCCTGTCCTCATCGGTGCTGTTCGACAAGGAGAACACCCGCAATCCGATCAACCGGCGCATCAGCATCATCGTGATGACGCAGGAGGCGGAGGAGTCGGCGCTGAAGACCGATACCGCGACGGAAATTCCTGCCAGTGCCGCCGCGCAGGCATTGCATCGCGATGGCTATCCGAGCGACGGCGCCGCGCCCCCCGCAGCAGGCAGCACGCCGCCGCCGGCCGACAAGTCCGGCGCACTGCCGGTGATTGAGGTTCCCAACGCGCCGACGCCCAGCGCCGTCACCGTCAAACCAGCGCCCTCGGCGGCGGCCACTGCCGCACCCGCACCCGGGCGCTGAACGCGAAAGCGTCCGGCCCGTGATAGTCTGCGCCGCCTGATCCATAGGTCGGAGGACGTATGGCACGCGAAGGTTCGGTGCTGAGCACGATCGGCAATACGCCGCTGCTGGAACTGCGCAATCTGGACGTCGGCTGCTGCCGGCTGTTCGTCAAACTGGAAAACCAGAATCCCACCGGCTCGATCAAGGACCGCATCGGCCTATCAATGATCGAGGCGGCCGAGCGTGACGGCCGTATTCGCCCGGGTGGTGATCCGCCGGTGACGATCATCGAGGCCACCGCAGGCAACACCGGACTGGGACTGGCACTGGTTGCCTCGCAGAAGGGCTACCGCCTGCTGCTGGTGATTCCCGACAAGATGGCACAGGAGAAGATTCTGCATCTGCGCGCGCTGGGTGCGCAGATCCGCCTGACGCGCAGCGACGTCAACAAGGGGCACCCCGAACACTATCAGGATCTGGCGGCGCGACTGGCGCGCGAGACCGCGAATAGTTTTTACGTCAATCAGTTCGAAAATCCCGCCAATCCTCTGGCGCACGAGGCCACTACCGGTCCTGAGATCTGGGCGCAGATGGGTCAGATGGTCGATGCGGTCGTGGCCGGCGTCGGCAGCGGCGGCACACTGACGGGTCTGTCGCGCTATTTCGCGCGCGTCGCCCCCTACGTGGAAATGGTGCTGGCCGATCCGAAGGGCTCGGTGCTCACCGACGTCGTCAAGACCGGGAGAATTCAGCAGCCCGCGGGCTCATGGCTGGTCGAGGGTATCGGTGAGGATTTCGTGCCGCCGAACTGCGATCTGTCGCGCGTGCTTCATGCTTACGCGATCGCGGATGCGGAGAGCTTCTACACCGCCCGCGCCCTGCTGGAGAAGGAAGGCATCCTCGGCGGATCGAGCACCGGCACGCTGGTGGCCGCCGCGCTGCGCTATTGCCGCGAACAAAAATCCCCGAAACGGGTCGTAACACTGGTACCCGACAGCGGCAACAAGTATCTGGGCAAGATGTACAACGACTTCTGGATGTTCGATCAGGGCCTGCTCGAGCGCCCGCGGCACGGCAATCTGCTCGATCTGATCGTGCGTCGCTATCAGGAGGGTGGAGCGGTCACGCTCGCGCCGGCCGACACCCTGCTGCTGGCATACCGGCGCATGCGTCTGTTCGATGTGTCGCAGGTGCCGGTGATGCAGGGCGAGCAGGTGATCGGCATCGTCGATGAATCGGATCTGGTCATGCATCTGCATACCGATCCGTCGCGCTTCCAGGATCGCGTGGACAGCGCGATGGTGCGCACCGTCGAGACCATCGCACCGAACGCGCCGATCGCCGATCTGCTGCCGATCTTTCAGCGCGATCACGTGGCGATCGTGGCCGAGCGCGGGCGCTTCGTCGGTCTGATCACGCGCATCGATCTGTTGAACTACCTGCGCAAGCAGCTGGGCTAGAGCCTCATGAAGCACGACAAGCGTTCAGCGCGAGCGGCCTTCGCAACCCGCACGATCCACGGCGGACAGTCGCCTGATCCGAGCACCGGCGCGGTGATGCCGCCGATCTATGCGACCTCGACCTACGCGCAAAGCAGTCCCGGCGTGCATCAGGGCTTCGAGTACTCGCGTAGTCAGAATCCGACGCGTTTTGCGTACGAGCGCTGCGTCGCCGACCTGGAACATGGCACGCGCGCGTTCGCGTTCGCCTCAGGACTGGCGGCGACCGCCACCTTCCTCGAACTGCTCAAGCCGGGCGATCACGTCGTGGCCTCCGATGATATGTACGGCGGCAGCCGGCGGCTGTTCACGCGGGTGCGTGAGTCCTCCGCGGGGCTGAAGTTCACCTATGTGGACCTGCGCGATGCGCGTCAGGTCGAAGCGGCGATCCGGCCGGAAACGCGCCTGCTGTGGGTGGAGACGCCCAGCAACCCGATGCTGAAGCTGGCCGATCTGGCCGCGCTCAGTGCCATTGCCCGCCGTCACCGGATGCTGGCGGCGGCTGACAACACTTTTGCGACTCCTTACCTGCAGCGCCCGCTGGAAACAGGATTTGATGTCGTGATGCACTCGGGCACCAAATACTTGAGCGGCCACTCCGATGTGGTCAATGGCGTGCTGGTGGTCGGCGACAACCCAGAGCTGTCCGAACGTCTGAGCTTTCTGCAGAACTCGGTCGGTGCCGTGGCCGGCCCGTTCGACTCGTTCCTCGCGCTGCGTGGTCTGAAGACGCTGGCGCTGCGCATGCAGCGCCACTGCGAGAATGCACTCGAGCTGGCGTCGTTTCTCGAGCGTCACCCGAATATCCAGCGTGTGCACTACCCGGGACTGGCCTCGCATCCGCAGCACGCGCTGGCGCAGGAACAGATGCGCGATCCGCGCGGACACAGCGCCTACGGCGGCATGATCTCGATCGAACTGAAAGGCGGACTGGAGCAGTCCAAGCGCTTCCTCGAACGCTGCGAGATTTTTGCTCTGGCCGAATCACTCGGCGGAGTGGAGAGCCTGATCGAACATCCTGCCATCATGACCCACGCGAGCGTGCCGCGTGAGGCACGCCTGGCGCTCGGGATCACTGATACGTTGTGCCGTCTGTCAGTCGGAATCGAAGAGGTTGCGGATCTCAAGGCTGATTTGAAGCAGGCGCTCGGCTAGGAGCAATGCAGCTCAAGCGCCTCCTACTGCTCATAGTCTGCCTGGGTGCACGGGTCGCGCTGGCGGCCGATCCGCAGCCGTACAGCGTCAAATTTGAGTCCACCGGCAACAAGGCGCTCGATGGCGCGCTCAAGGCCAGCTCGCAGCTCGATTCACTGCGCACCAGCGCGCCGGCCGGACCGTTCGCGCTGATCGGTCGCGCACAGTCTGACGTCGAGCGCCTACAGACGGTATGTGAGAGTTTCGGCTACTACCGGCGCGAGATCACGATCACGATCGCGGGACATCCGCTCGACCAGGTCGATCTGCCCGGCGAGCTGCTGGCGTTGCCGAAGTCCCCCACGGTCGTGGTGCAGATCATGGTGCAGCTCGGGCCGCTGTTTCACGTGCGCAAGGTCACGCTCGATGGCGATGTCAGCGACAACGCGCGTGCCGCGTTTGCACTGGAGAGCGGTGCGCCGGCGGTCGCAGGCCAGGTGCTGGCGGCCGGACAGCGCCTGCAGGATGCGCTGCAGGATGAGGGTCACGCCTTCGCCCGGGTCGATACGCCAATCGCGTTCGAGGATGCGCACGATCCGGTGCTGGACCTGACTTTCAAAGTGAGCGCAGGCCCGATCTACCGCATTGGCGACATCAGCATTCAGGGATTGAAGCGCGTGCACACCCGCTTTGCGCAGGATCGTGTGAGCATCCATCGCGGCGAGCTCTACAGCCCGAGCAGGATCGAACGTGCGCGCTCGGATCTGCTGGGGCTAGGCGTGTTCTCCGGCGTCACGGTGCAGCTGCCGAAGCAGGAGGAGGTCAGCGGCGAGAGCCTGCCGGTGATCTTTGCAGTCAATGAGCGCAAACGGCACGCGGTCAGCTTCACGGCCGGCTACTCGACCGATCTCGGCGGCAGCGGTGGCGCGACCTGGACCGATCGCAACGCCTTCGGCAATGCCGAAGTGCTGCAGGTCACCTCCAACCTCGTGGATCTGGGCGGCAGCGCCACCAAGTCGCCCGGCTATCAGGTGCTGGCGACGCTCAGCAAACCGGATTTCCTGCGCAGCGATCAGTCCCTGCAGTACAGCGTCGGCCTGCTGAAGCAGAATCTGCAAGCCTACGATCAGGATGCCATCACCGCAGGCGTCGCGATCAATCGCACACTGTCGTCGCGCTGGAAGGCCAGTGTCGGCCTGACGCTCGAGCACGAAGAGATCATTCAGCAGGAGATCGTGCCGGTGATTGATCCGACTAGCCACATGCAGGCGACCAATCCGAAGACCGGGCAGCCCGAGACGGCACCGGCCGACATCGTCAATCACTACACACTGCTTTCGATCCCGATCACGCTGAAGTACGACACCACGGGATTGTCCAATCCCCTGGATGATCCGCGGCACGGCCTGCGTCTATCCGGATCGGCTGCGCCAACCGAATCGTTCAACAGCACTGCGAACAATTCCGCGACGGGAGGCGATCGCACTCCGCACGCGACGTTCCTGGTGGTACAGGGCCAGTTCTCCACCTACCTGGATCTGAAT
>DATMRM010000189.1:0-2245 GCA_035566155.1 Steroidobacteraceae bacterium
CGCTACGCTCGATGGGGCGATTGCGAAATTTGGCGCAGCTGCCGCCGAAGCGGTGCAACAGACGATGCGCGAGCTGCAGGAAATGCGCCGTGAGCAAGCCTCATCGCTGGTGATTCCGGACAGCGCCGGCGGCGGACTCCCCGGAGGCGGCCTGATCGGCGGCGGGAGCCGTTCGCGCCGCTAGGCTAGGCACTAGGGCCGCAGCGATTCGAGCAAGTCCCAGCGCTCGTAAGCGGCGGCAAGTTCGGCGTCCAGCGTCTGCAGGCGCTGCAAACCTTCAGTCGCGCGTCCCGTATCCGCGCGGAACCACTCGGGGTCCGCGATCTGTCCCTGCAGTCGCCTCTGCTCGGACTCCAGCGCTTCGATTTTGGCTGGCAGCATCGAGAGTTCGCGCTGGTCCTTATAGGACATGCGTCGCACCTTGGGGGGCGTGGCCGTGGCGAGCGGTGCCGGCGCGGCAGCGGCTGGCACCGCGCCTTTGCCGGGCGGCGGGTTCTTACGCTGCCTGAGCCAGTCACTATACCCACCGACGTATTCCTCGAGACGGCCTTCACCCTCGAAGACCAGCGTGCCGGTCACGACGTTGTCGAGAAAGGCCCGATCATGGCTGACGAGCAGCAGCGTTCCGGTGTAGTCCGCGACCAGTTCTTCAAGCAGTTCCAGGCTTTCCGCATCCAGATCATTCGTCGGCTCGTCCATGATCAGCAGGTTGCTGGGTTTGGCGAACAATCGCGCCAGCAGCAGTCGATTGCGCTCACCACCGGATAACATGCTGACAGGCGCACGCAAGCGTTCCGGCGGAAACAGGAAATCCCGCAGATATCCCGCTACGTGGCGCGCCCGCCCGTCGATCGTCACGGTATCGCCACTGCCACCGGTGACGTTGTCCATGATCGACGCGCTGTAATCGAGCTGATCACGCTGCTGATCGAAGTACGCCGGCTGCAGCCCGGTACCGCGACGGATCACTCCGGCGGTCGGTGTCAGTTCACCGACCAGCAGGCGGATCAGCGTGCTCTTGCCACAGCCATTCGGCCCGATGATGCCGATTCGATCGCCACGCATGATGCGGGTGGAGAAATTGCGGATCAGCGGCTCACCGTCAAAGGCGTGCGTCACGCCGATGGCCTCGAATACCAGCTTGCCGGACATCACCGCGTCCTGGACCCGCACCTCCATCTGGCCAATGCGATCACGCCGCAGGCTGCGCTCGACGCGCAGCGCCTTCAGCGCCCGCACCCTGCCCTCGTTGCGCGTGCGGCGCGCCTCGATCCCCTTGCGGATCCAGACCTCCTCCTGCGCGAGTTTCTTGTCGAACAGCGCCGCCTGCGTCGCCTCCGCCTCAAGCGCCGCCGATTTTTGCACGACGTAGTCATCGTAGCTGCCGCGCCACACCCGAAGCTGCCCGCGATCGAGCTCGACGATGCGCATCGCGAGACGGCGCACAAACGCACGATCGTGACTGATGAACAGCAGCGCGCCGCGGAATCCGCTCATCATCTCTTCGAGCCAGGTGATCGCCTCGATATCGAGGTGATTTGTCGGCTCATCGAGCAGCAGCAGGTCCGGCGCCGACACCAGCGCTCGCCCCAGCATCGCGCGCCGCCGCCAGCCGCCTGACAGCGCGCTCACCACAGCATCTGCGTTGAGCTGCAGTCTCGCCATGACCTGGTCGACCTGCAGATCATTCTGCCAGGTACCCTCGTGTTCCTCGCCGGGGGCCACGCCGCTCGCGACGACCTCACGCACGGTATGGGCACTGTCGGCCGCAACCTCCTGCTCGAGCACCGCGACGCGAGCGCCCGGACGCACCCACACCTCACCGCTATCCGGCGCGATCTCGCGCGTCAGGAGTTTCAGCAGCGATGACTTGCCCTCGCCGTTGCGGCCCAGCAGGCAGACCCGCTCACCCTTGCGGATCAAAAGATCCGCATGATCGAGCAGCGGCCGCAGGCCGAAACTTAAGGAAACCTGGTCGAGGCGTGCGATGGGCATTGCGGCGCCGAGTATACGGGGGCCACCGATCGACGGCGCAGGCGTGGCAGTCAGTGCGCCCTGGCTCGGTGGTCCGGGCTGCAGGCCCACTGAAAATTGGTTTCGTCGAGCGTGCCCGGCACGATCGGGCCCCACGAGGTCTGCTTGGGATCCATCTCGATGGACTGCATGACCCCGCGAAGATTATTGTCCGTGTAATAAATCGCCAGGTTCGGGCGAACCCGGTTTTTCTGGCAGTCGTATTCGACTT
>DATMRM010000190.1:0-3331 GCA_035566155.1 Steroidobacteraceae bacterium
GCCGAGGCCTTAAATCAGCAGGATCTGGCCACGCAAGCTGCCGCGGATACCCTCAGCGTTTCGCGCACCCGGTACGCGCTGGGCTCCATCAGCGCGCTCGAGCTCTTGGTGGTGCAACGCAATTACCAGCAGGCGCGCATCGCCCAGGTGCAAGCGCAGGCGGCACGCTACGCCGACACTGCCGCACTGTTCCAGGCGCTAGGCGGCGGCTGGTGGAATCGGCCGCCAAGCAAAGCCACGCCGACTGCTGCGGCCGGGCCTAACTGAAACCGCATTCGCGATCGCTACGGGACATTAGGTTTTGGAACGGACAACCCTGCAACGTTGGCGGCCATTGATCGTGGCTGTCATTGCTCTCGTACTCGTCATCGGAGGCGTAAAGGGCTTCGGCGTCTATAAAATGATGCGGGGCTTCGCGGCGCAGGAACCGCAGAAGTTCACGGTGAGCACCGCGAAGGCGGAGTACCGGGACTGGCAGCCGAAACTTACCGCCGTTGGCAGTGTGCGGGCTGAGCGCGGCACTGATCTCAGCGCGGAAGTGGCCGGTATCGTCGAGGCCATCCAGTTCGAATCCGGTGACGACGTCAAGGCAGGCCAACTGCTGCTGCAGTTGCGATCTGCGGATGAGGTCGCCCACCTCGAATCCCTCAAGGCGAATGCCGTGCTGGCTGAGACCACGTACCACCGCGACGAGGCGCAGTTCGCAGCGCAGGCAATCAGTCAAGCCACGCTGGATACCGATGCAGCCAACCTGCGTGGTACCAAAGCCCAGGTGGCGGAACAGCAGGCGCTCGTGGACAAGAAATTTGTGCGTGCGCCGTTCGCCGGACACCTCGGGGTGCGCGCGGTGGATCTGGGTCAGTACCTCTCGCCCGGCACGAAGATCGTGACCCTGCAGCAGCTCGATCTGATCTACGTCGACTTCTTCCTTCCGCAGCAGGACCTGAGCCAGGTGAATGTCGGCCAAAAAGTTCAGGCCTCCTCCGACACCTACTCTGGTCTGCGCTTTGCGGGCGAGATTCTGGCGATCGATCCACTGGTCGACGTCAATACGCGCAACGTGCAGATCCGGGCCGCGCTCAAGAACCCCGGGCATAAGCTATTGCCGGGCATGTCCGCCAGCGTCGATATCGAGGTTGGCGGCCCGCAGCGGTACATCACGTTGCCCCAGACAGCGATTAGCTACAACCCCTATGGCGCGACGGTTTTCATCATAGTGCCCCAGAGCGCCGTCGCGTCTAAGGACGGCGGTAAAGAGAAGTCGGGCGGCGAAACTTCTTCCGCGGCGCAGCAGAGCCCGCCTTTCAAGTCAGACGGTCACGATCTGGCCGCAAAACAGGTGTTCGTCACGACCGGGGCAACGCGCGGCGATCAGGTGGCGATACTGAAGGGCGTCACTGAAGGTGACCAGGTCGTCACAAGTGGCCAGATCAAGCTCAAAAACGGCGCGCTTGTCACTATCAACAACGACGTGCAGCCCTCCAGCGATCCGAACCCCGCTCCGTCGGAACAGTAGAACGGAGTATGAACGTTACCGATCTCTTCATCCGGCGGCCGGTGCTGGCTACGGTTGTCAGTCTCCTGATACTGCTGCTTGGAATACGCGCGCTCGGCGCCCTGCCGATTCGTCAGTTCCCAAAGACCGAGAACGCCACCGTCACGGTAACTACCCAGTACTACGGCGCGAGCGCCGATCTCATCGCCGGCTTCATCACGACGCCAATAGAGGCCGCCGTAGCAGAGGCGCAGGGCATCGACTACCTGACCTCGCAGAGCAGCAACGGCGTGTCCACGGTCACTGCAACGCTGCGCCTCAACTACGATTCCAACCGGGCTCTGGCGGAGATCAACACCAAGGTAAACTCGGTGCTGAACCAATTGCCGACCGGCACCCAGCAGCCGGTCATCAGCGTGCAAGTCGGCGAAACCGTTGCGGGCATGTACCTGGGCTTCAATAGCGATACCCTGCCGCCCAACCAGATCACCGACTATGTGATCCGCATCGTTCAGCCGAAACTGCAGACCATAGCTGGTGTGCAGAACGCCGAACTTCTCGGCGGCCGCCAGTACGCGCTGCGCGTCTGGCTCGATCCACGCAAGCTCGCGGCGAGCGGCCTGACTGCCGCGGACGTGTATACCGCGCTACAGGACAATAACTACCTGTCGGCGATCGGCACGACCAAGGGCCAGATGGTCAGCGTCGATCTCACCGCCGGTACCGACCTGCACTCGGCCGAAGAATTCAAGAATCTCGTCGTCAAGCAAAAGAATGGGGCACTGGTGCGCTTGCAGGATGTCGGCAATGTCGTGCTCGGCGCAGAAGAGTACGACTCCGATGTTGCCTTCAAAGGCAAGCGCTCGGTGTTTATCGCCATCAACGTGGCGCCGAATGCCAACATCCTCACCGTGATGGCCGACATCCGCAAGATCTTCCCCGAAATCCAGGCACAGATGCCTGCGGGCCTGCATGGCGAGATCGGCTATGACGCCACCACCTATGTCAACGCCGCGATCCGCGACGTAGTGAAGACTCTGCTGGAGACTCTGATCATCGTCACGCTGGTGATCTTCCTGTTCCTCGGCAGCGTGCGCTCGATGATCATCCCGACTCTCGCCATGCCGCTGTCCTTGCTCGGCGCCTTCTTCGTCATGCTGACACTGGGTTACAGCATCAACCTTCTGACGCTGCTGGCTCTGGTGCTCGCGATCGGTCTGGTTGTGGACGACGCCATCATTGTCGTCGAGAACGTCGATCGCCATATGAAGCTCGGGCAACCGCCCCTGCAGGCGGCCCTCCTTGCAGCGCGGGAGCTGGCAGCGCCGATCATCGCGATGTCCGTGGTGCTCGTCGCGGTCTACGTTCCCATCGGCTTCCGCGGCGGCCTCACCGGAGCGCTGTTCTCCGAATTCGCCTTCACGCTTGCCGGAGCGGTGGCGGTGTCAGCGGTGATTGCACTGACGCTGTCGCCAATGATGTGCGCTCGTTTTCTTAAGCCAGAGCACGGCAGCAACCGTCTGGTGCGGCTCATCGACCGCAACTTCGAGTGGTTCACGAACCTCTACCACAGAATGCTGAGACGCATTCTGGACTCCTGGAAAGTAGTGGTGACCTTTGGCCTGGTGGTCATCGCGCTGATCACGCTGATGCTGACGATCCCGGTGGCGGGTGTGGTAGCCAAGAGCGAGCTGGCGCCGGCTGAGGACCAGGGAGTTCTCTTTTACCTGAGCACCGGTGCGCCGGATTCCTCGATCCAGCAGATGGCCACCTATCAGCGCCAGGCGTTTCAGGAATTGAGCGCCCTGCCCGAGTACGCAAATTCGTTCCAGTTCG
>DATMRM010000191.1:0-3835 GCA_035566155.1 Steroidobacteraceae bacterium
CGGTGAGACGCGCAAAGTCGCGCTCGCGAACATCGCCCAGCCTGAAGACCAATTCTCCGATAGCGCCGCCCGACATCAGCATGACCGCGCAGGCACCGAATATGAAGCCGGAGCCGGCGACCGGCAGCGGCAAGCGCTCGCCGTTGATCAGCACTGCGTAGGCGCTGTAACCGAACCCCAACAGGGCGAAGAAAAATGCCGGCAAGCTGAGCAAGGTGAACCACAGCAGCGGCCGCGATGTGAAACTGATAACCGTCTTGACCACCAGCAGGTCGAGCAGCACCTTATAAATGCGCGACAACCCGTACTTGGACTTGCCGAAGCGGCGAGCATGATGGCGAACCTTGATCTCGGCGATTCGCGGACCCGCAATGGACGCCATCGCCGGTATGAAGCGGTGCATCTCCGAGTACAGGGGAATTGCCTTGATGACCGAGGCACGGTACGCCTTGAGGGAGCAGCCGTTGTCCCTGATGGGCACCCCGGTGACCTTGCCGATGATCCAGTTGGCAATGCGCGAAGGGATCCTGCGCGTCAGCAGCTTGTCCTGGCGCTCGTGACGCCAGCCGACGACGATATCGAAACCCTGCTCGATCTTCTCGAGGAAGCGCTCAATGTCGGCCGGATCGTTCTGCAAGTCGCCGTCCATCGTTATGAGAATCGCCCCGGCGGCATGGGCGACACCGGCGGCCATGGCCGCGGTCTGTCCGTAATTGCGCCGGAACTTGACGATTCGCATGCGCGGATCGGCGCGCGCCAGATTCACTGCATGCGCGACCGTTGCGTCCGTGCTGCCATCGTCCACAAGAACAATCTCGAAAGGAATTCCCAGTGGTTCGACCCCGTGGACAATCGCCCGGTAAAGCGGGTCGATGCTGTCCTGTTCGTTAAAAACGGGGACGATAACCGAGAGCCTCGGTGGGGCGATGACGCGGCTCGAATCCTCAAATCGCATCGGTGCGCGCAAGTCCCTCTCGGTCCGATCGGTCGTGGTGGCAGCGACCTGCCGGGCAACTCCACATAATAAGGCGAACGGATCGGACCGGCGGGCATCGATATGACCTGAAAACCGTCGCTCGCCTTCAGCTCGTGTACAGGGAAATATAGCACAGAAGCCATCAGCGCCTGGCGGTGCTCGCGGGGATCGTGCGGAGCGTTCGCGCCTGCTTGCAGGCTTAAGACCGATGTGCTTCCATCGCCGTGAACCAGCTGCGCAGCAGCCGGTCAGCACGAGTTATGGTCAACGAGAATAATTACGTCGTCCGCGGGACGATTACAAGGACGTCCATACCACAGACTCAACGGGAATGGCTCGATCGTTACAGAACCTGGCGACGATTCCACCACGGCGTGCGCAGGCGCGGGCTGCCGCTGTTGAAGAATCTCCCGAGCTATTCGCGCTGTGTTCTGGTGGCGGGATGTCAGCGCTCCGGGACGACGATGCTGGCGCGCCTGATCGCGGCCGCGCCCGGGTTCGCGCGCTTGCGCCTCACTGCGGACGACGAGCTGGACGCTGCACTGGCTCTGGCGGGTTTCGTCGCTCTTCCGAATGACCCACGCTACTGCTTTCAGACGACCTACCTGAACGAGTGTTTCCTCGAATACCGCCGGCTGGCGCCCGATCAGCGACTGATCTGGGTAGTGCGCAATCCGTACTCGGTCGTGTATTCGATGCTGTACAACTGGCGACGGTTTGCCCTCAACGAGTTGTACGAAGGCTGCGGGGTTGCCAGTGCCAAATCAGTGCGCCTGCGCCGCTCGAGACTGATGTGGCCGTTCGGCCCGTCACGCATTGAGAAGGCATGTCTCGCCTACCGCGGCAAGGTAGCGCAGATTCTCTCGATCAGACATCTGCTGCGGCCCGAACAATTGCTCACCATCGACTATGATCTCCTGAGCGCAGCGCCAGAGCAGTGGCTGCCACGGATATTCCAGTTTGCCGACGCGCCCTATGATGCTGCCTGCGCGTACGAGGTGCGGCGCGGCCCGGCCAAGAAGGCCGATGCGCTATCGATCCGGGCGCGGCGGCTGATCGAGCAGCTCACCGGGCCGACGTACCGGGAGTGCATTGCCCTGGCGGCCGGCCACGACGTCGCTTGAGTGCTACGGGCGATGCCGCTTTACAGCAGAGAGAAGGCGCGCCGCTCGCTTCTCAATACCGTCGGCTATCGCGCGATCTCGCAGGTCGCCACTCTGGCCGGTTACGTGGTGCTGGTACGCTCGCTTTCCGAGCACTCGTTCGGCATCTACAGCCTTCTCTACGCAATCATTCCCGTCATCAGCACTGCTGCATCGCTCGGCCTCGAGCAGACGCTGAGGCGTTTTCAGCCCGAGTACCTGCGCGTGGGGGATGCGTCAGCGGCCGCCTGGCTGCTGCGGGTGGTGATGATCGCGCGTTTCTCGTCCAACGCGGTGATCCTCGCGCTGCTGTTCGTGGCGTGGAACGTCGTGGCGCCGATCTTCGGCTTAGGTCCTTACCGCGCCGACTTCGCGCTCTTTTGCCTGCTGGTGCTGCTGTATTTCCAGGGGCGCATCCTGGAATTCGCGCTGGCGTCGCACATGCTGCATCGTTTTGGAGTGGGCTCGACCGTTCTGCTGGCGGTGACCAAGCTGCTCGCCTACGCGATCCTGGCGGCGCTGCATGCGCTCTCGCTGCGCAGCGCGATTCTCGTCGATACGCTCGCTTACGGACTCGCCTATGTGTTCATGCGCACCGCCTACCGCTACGCGGCGAGCGGCGCTCGCACCAGGGCAGCTTATCGGTTGCCCGCCACCGAGCGCACGCGACTGCTGCGCTACGCGCTGTACAACAACTTCAACGACGCAGGCTCGATCCTGCTGTACGTGCAAACTGACAACTTTTTCATTGCAGCGCTTCTCAATCCGGTGGCCGTCGGCGCTTACGCCTTCTATACGCGCGTCAATGCGATGGTGTCGAGCCTGACGCCCATGAGGTTGTTCGAGAACGTGGTGCAGCCGCTGTTTTTCGCGACTCCCGCGCAGCAAGCGTCGGATCGCATTCCCAGATATTTCACGCTATTGTTAAACTGCAGCCTGCTCGCGCAGCTGCCCATTGTCGCGTATGCTACCGTGTATCACGGCGAGATCGTCGGACTGCTGTTGGGCGGCAAGTTCCAGGACCTGTCGTGGCTCATGCCGGTCATTATTGCGTTTGGGACCACCTCCAACGTCATCGCGATTCCGGTGACGAATGTGGCGCAATATCATGAACGCGCGGCGCTCATTTTGGGGAGCCAGCTGTTTGGCATCTACCAGATCGGTTGCATGATATTGCTCGTTCCCTATATCGGGTTGCTCGGCGCCGCGGTCGCGACCGGTACCTATCACCTGTTCCGAAACCTCTTTGTGTGGTGGCAGGTGCGGCGTGACGCGCGCTGGCTCAACTTCCCGGCCGTTGTGACCTGCGCGACTCTGGTCTGGGGCGGTGCGATCCTCGCATGTTCCGAGCTCAAGAGGGTGATCGCTGCGCCGCCGCTCGCTGCAATGGCGTGTGGCGTCGTAGTGTGCGGACTCGCCGCGCTGGTGTATGTGCGAACTCCGGCACTTTCGCGCTCCGACCGCGAGCTGCTGGCGCAGGTGTTTCACGGCCGCGAGGCACGACTCCTCCACAGGCTCGGAGTGCTGCGGCCGCTTGGGCATGCGTGACGTGCCGGCCGCGGAGGTGAATCCGGCTGAACGGCTCAGAGCGTTTGGGAATCGTGAATGATCGCAGGGGTTCCCGACAGTCTGGAATCGCGAGCCGGTGAAGCGCAGGCGAGCGCTGCTCAGATCATGAGCAGGCCGGTTATCCGCATGCTGCTTTTCACGCGCGAGT
>DATMRM010000192.1:0-3927 GCA_035566155.1 Steroidobacteraceae bacterium
GAGTTCGGCTCAGCGTCGGCGTCCGCGGAAGGTTTTCGCAACGAAAGCTCGAGCGCTGCTGCGAGCCTCTATCGTCGGCCCTGGGGTATCAAGGGCCTCGACGCATCCGATCTGTTCGCTCGTGCCACGGACGGCGCCTCCTGGCTGGCGATCAGCGGTAACCCACTCGCTCCTGCGACGCAATCTCGTGCCGGAGATCTGCTACGCGCCCTCAGCGCCGGCGATCGCGGCGTGTTGCGCGATCTCGACGGCTGGTTTGCGATCGCATGGTGGGATGCGGACCGTCAGAGTCTGAACCTGATTCGCGATCGCTTCGGCAGCGAGCCGCTGTTTTATGCGAGCACCGACCGCGGTTTGCTGTTTGGCTCGCGAGCGCGTGATCTGGTGGGTGTCGGTGGGCTGCGCAAGCGCCTGTCCGCTCAGGGTGTCGTGCAGTTTCTGAGCTACTGTTACCTGCCGGGCGTGGATACGATGTACGAGGGCATGCTGCGCGTGCCGGCGGGCAGTCATCTTCAGTTCTCGGCGCGAGATCGTTCGATCAGAATCGATCGTTGGTATCGGCTCAGCTACGCCGACCCGGTGCCCCCTGACGAGCCGGCGATCGAGAAGCAATACCGCGAGCTGCTCGAGCAGGCGGTGACGCGCCGGCTCGGCGGGGGCCGCACGGGTGTATTTCTCTCCGGTGGCATGGATTCCAGCTCGGCCATTACCTTCGCGCGCCGACATATGACGGACTCCATCAACTCTTTTGGGTTCCGTTGTTCCGGCGGCTCGTTCGATGAATCCCACTATGCGCGTTCGCTGGCCGATGAGCTGCATGCCAAGCATTCCGAGGTCGAATACGGCGAGAATGAATCGCTGAGCATTCTCGATGCGATCGGAGAGATGGAGGTGCCCTTCTGCGATGTCGGCATCGAGATCGGCACGTGGTTGCTGTCGCGCGCGGCTTCGGGACAGGTCGATTACATCCTGACCGGGGACGGGGGCGATGAAATCTGGGCCAGCCATCCGGTCTACGCCGCACAGAAACTGATGAAGGCCTACGACCGCTTGCCGTTGCCGATGCTGATGCGTCGCGGTGTTGCCGGAATGACTTCATGGGTGCGCGACTCGGATCAAAAACGCAACCTGCCGGTGGTATTGAAGCGGCTGATCCCGCCGCCCTCGATTCCGAGGGAGCTGGGTCACTTTCGCTGGCGCACCTATTTCACGCGCGAAACGATGCAGAATCTGCTGGCTGGATCGACGCGTCAACAGGCTGCGTCTTACGATCCGTACCAGGTTATTCGCACCTCGCTCGAGGGTTACGACGGCCCGGACGACAACATCTCGCCGTGGCTGTATTCGGACTACACCACAGCGAGTGCGTTCTATTTTTCGAGGCTATTGTTCGCGCGTTCGTTCGGAGTCGAAGTGCGCACGCCGTTCTACGACCGCGATCTGGTGGAGTATGGTGCGCGCATCCCTTCGTTCAAGAAACTGGAGGGTATGGAGCGCACCAAGCGGCTGTTCCGCGCCTCGATGGAAGGCATCCTGCCGGACGTCATCAATCACCGGAAAGACAAACTGGGGCACTCGGTCCCCTTGAAGAACTGGCTGCGCACCACCGGCAAACTCGGTCAGGAAGTTTACGCAACGCTTACCAGCCCGCAAATGCGCGATCGTGGGCTGGTGCAACCGGAGGCGGTCACTCGATTGTGGGATGAGCACCTGGCGCGACGCGAGAATCACTCGCACCGCTTATGGTCGTTGTTCGTGCTCGAACATTGGTTGCGGCGGCGCTTCGACTAACCGGTCGGACGCAAATCGACGCTGATCTGTTCCGCCGGCGTCTGTTTGATCTGCATTCGATACCAGATCTCCGCATTCAGCAGCTGCCAGAGTCGGTTACCGTGATCGGCTTTGCCCGTGAGGTGCTCGGCCACCAGGCGCCTCATCGGCTCCGAGCGGATGATACCGTCGGAAACGAGCTGAGAGCTCGGTAGCAGGGCGGAGTATAGGCGGCGGTACTCCGTCTGCAATAGATACGGCATCGCCGAAGCGAAGCCCTGCTTCGGCCGTTGCATCAGCGATTCGGTCAGATAACGCGACGCCAGGCGGCGCTGCAGGTAGCGCAGGCTCGTTCCGCGCACCTTCACATCGCAGGGCAGCCGTGCGGCAAACTGCGCCATCACGTGGTCCATGAACGGACTGCGCGCCTCGAGACCGAATGCCATCGTCATCCGGTCAGTGATCATGACCGGGTGATCCGGCATGCGGATCTCCGCATCCGCGTAGAGCATGCGGTCCAGTGGCTCGGCCTGGACGCGGTCGAAGGGTTCGCGAATGCAGTCCTCGGGATCGAAGCTGCCAAGGGCCTCGCGGCTGCGGTCGGTGAGCAGTTCGCGGCGCGCGGCGGCATCGAAATAGAAATAGGACAGGCTCGCGGCATAGCGGGCGCCACCCTGCTTGAGCGCCATCTGGTGCAACCAGCGCATTTGATGGCCGCGGCTCTTGTACCAACCACCTGTAGGCACCAGCTTGAGCATCGGCCCTACAACGTGCCTACGCAGGGCTTGCGGCAAGATCGCGTAACGATCGGCGTAGGTGTAACCGTAGTAGCGGTCGTAGCCGCCAAAGAGCTCATCACCGCCGTCACCGCCGATGACAACTTTTACGTAGCGGCGTGTGAACTCTGCCAATTCATAGGTACACAACGCCAGCGGATCGGAGGGTTCGTCCAGGTGCCACACCAGTTTCGGGAGTGACTCGGCCAGATTCGGGGTCAGCGTGCCCTCATGATGCTCGGTCTGGTATTGCTCGGCGACCTGGCGCGCATAGGGCGCCTCGTCAAAGGTCTTGTGTGGCACGCTCATCGTGAACGTAGGGAACCCCTTCGCGACGCAGTGGCGAGCCAGCATCGCAACAATCAGACTGGAATCCAGACCGCCACTGAGGAATGCGCCCACGGGCACGTCGCTCGCCAGATGCAGGCGCAGTGCGACCAGCAGTTCCGCTTCCAGCGCATCGGTCAGTTCATCCTCTGAACCCTGAAGCTTCGGTGCGTAGCGAATATCCCAGTAGCGCCAGACCCGCGCTTTCTCGCCGGGCCGAACCATCAAGGCATGGCCGGGAGGCAGTTTCTGTACACCCTTGAACATGCTGCGGGGTGAGCCGATCAGTCGCAACGACAGATACTGATCGAGTGCCTCGAGGTTTAGCTTGCGCAGACTCGGGTCGAAGGCCAGCAACGCCTTGATTTCGGAACCGAACGCCAGATAGCCGTTCTGCTCCGCATAGAACATCGGCTTCTGCCCGAGGTGGTCGCGCGCGATCAGAAGCTGCCTCTTCTCCTTATCCCAAAGCGCGAAAGCGAACATGCCGCGCAGGTGTTCCAGACAGCGCTCGCCGTACTCACGGTACAGATGCAAAATGGTTTCGCAGTCGCTGTTGGTGATGAACTGATGACCGCGCTGTTCGAGGTCCCTGCGCAGCTCGCGATAGTTGTAGATCTCACCGTTGGCGATCAGCCACAATGAGCCGCGAATGTCGCGCAGTGGCTGGTGGCCACTGCTTAGATCGATGATCGAAAGCCGACGGTGCCCCAGCGCCGCGTGATCGTCGAGATAGGTGCCTTCGTCGTCGGGCCCACGATGGCTGATGGCCGCAAGCATGCGGCCTAAATTTTCCGGGTTACAAAACCCGGGTCCCACAATTCCAGCGATTCCGCACATAAGCTCGGTCGTGCCTGCTCAGAGGTAGCCCGCCTCACGATACCATTCAATGGTGCGCGCCGCTCCGACGTCGAAGGGTATCTGTGGAGTAAAGCCCAACAGGCTGCGGTATTTGGCCGTTGAGAACAGGAAGGATTTTGTAAAGAAGTCCAGCCGTCGCTGCGTCAGCGGCGGTTGAATGCCCAGCGGACGAAGCGTGCTCTCCAATACAAAG
>DATMRM010000193.1:0-5167 GCA_035566155.1 Steroidobacteraceae bacterium
AAGGAAGTGGCCGCCGATGCCCTGAATCTGACGGCGGGGCGTCTGCGAGACCTGGGGCTGTTGGATGAGGTGCTGCCAGAGCCGCTCGGCGGAGCGCACCGCGACGCGGCCCTGATGAGCAATGTGCTGCGTGAAGGCATCCTCCGGCATCTGAGCCAGCTGCAGCAGCTCAGCATCGACGAGCTGGTCGCGCAGCGCGAGGCACGGATCGCTTCGTTCGGAGTATTCAACGAGAATCCGCCGTGAGCGGGCGCCGCCCGGCTCGCCCGGACGCGGCCAGCGAACTGCTCAGCCCACCGAAGCGATTCGATTCGGCCTGGCTGCGCGGGCAGCTGCGCTCGCTGATCGGCACGCTGCGCGCTCGCAGCTTGTGCCTCGCCTATTCCGGCGGGCTGGATTCCTGCGCACTGCTGTGCGCACTGGCGAGTCTGCGCAAGCGCGAGGGCTTTGTGCTGCGAGCGCTGCATGTCAATCATCAGCTGCAGCCGCTCGCCGCCCGCTGGGCGCGCCAGGCGCAGTCCAACGCCCGGCGCCTGCGGGTTCCGTGTGAAATACTCACGGTGCGTGTCAATCGTGGTCGCGGCGAATCGCTCGAGGCCGCGGCGCGTACCGCACGCTATCAGGCACTGCTGTCGCGGCTGAAGCCGGATGAGCTGCTGCTCACTGCGCATCACCAGGAGGATCAGTTCGAGACCGTGCTGCTGGCGCTGATGCGCGGCAGCGGCGTGCGCGGCCTGTCGGCGATGAATCCGGTCACCCCGCTGGCGCACACGCGGCTGCTGCGGCCGCTGTTGCCGGTTGCGCGCGCGCAGCTCGAGCGCTACCTGAAGAGGCGCGCCGTCGGGTGGAGCGAGGACCCCAGTAACACCGATGAACGATTCGATCGCAATTATCTGCGCCACGTGGTCGTGCCGCTGCTGCGGGCGCGCTGGCCGGCCGCGGCAGCGACCGCCGCTCGCAGTGCCGCCCATCTGTCGCAAACGCGCGCGATGCTGGAGCGACTCGGGCTGGCACACCTGAAGAACGCGCGCGATGGTCAGGCACTGCGTGTGAGCGTGCTGCGCCGACTGCCGCAGGCAGAGCGCATCAATGCGCTGCGTGTCTGGCTCGCCGAACGGGCGCTGCCCATGCCCGACTATGACCGCATGCGCGAGATCGCCGGCCCCATGCTGTCGGCTCGGCCGGATGCGATGCCCGCGGTGAGCTGGCAAGGCGCGCAACTGCGCCGGCACGCTGACCGCCTGCTGGCATACCGTGCACGCGAGACGCATTTGCCGGCGGCGGCAGGGATCGAAGTCGAACGCTGGAGCTGGCGCACGCAGCCCTGGGTGTCGCTCGGATCGGCCGGCTCGCTCGGACTGGTGCGCGACCGGCACGGCGATGTGCGCTTAGCCGCGCTGCCGAGCGTGCTCAGCGTGCGATATCGGCGGGGCGGCGAACGTCTGGCCGGAACGCAGGGGCGCTTCGCGCTCAAGGATCTGCTGCAAAGAAAGGGGCTTGCGCCGTGGGTGCGGGAGCAGGTGCCCCTGGTCATGCACGATCGCACGGTGGTCGCGGTTGCGGACCTGTGGCTGTGCCCGCAATTCGCCGCGCACTCCGGATCGAGCTCCGGTCGGGCGCGGTTCCGATGGCGGCACCCGGGCGTGGATTGAGCGCGCGCCTCCGATTTGATAGTCTGATTGCCCGTCGTCATTGGCGCGTCTCTCAGGCGGCGGTAATCCTCGATGACTCGATTTGTATTCGTGACCGGCGGTGTCGTTTCCTCATTGGGGAAGGGCATCGCCGCCGCATCGTTGGGCGCAATTCTCGAGGCCCGCGGCCTCAGGGTTGCGATGGTCAAACTGGATCCCTACATCAACGTGGATCCTGGGACGATGAGTCCGTTCCAGCACGGGGAGGTGTTCGTCACGGCCGACGGAACCGAAACCGACCTGGATCTCGGCCACTATGAGCGCTTCGTGCGCACGACGACCGGCCGCAACAGCAACTTCACGACCGGCCGCATTTACGAGCGCGTCATCGCCAAAGAGCGTCGGGGTGACTATCTGGGAGCGACGGTGCAGGTCATTCCGCACATCACCGACGAGATCAAGCGCAGCATCATGCTCGGCGCAGGCGATGCGGATGTCTGCATGGTGGAGATCGGCGGTACGGTCGGTGACATCGAGTCGCTGCCATTTCTGGAGGCGATCCGCCAGCTCGGAGTCGAGCTGGGGCGCACCCAGGCGCTGTACATGCATCTGACGCTGGTTCCCATCGTCGGCGGATCCGGCGAGATCAAGACCAAACCCACACAGCACTCGGTCAAAGAACTGCGCGGGATCGGTATTCAGCCTGACGTGTTGCTGTGCCGCTGCCGCGAGACCCTGCCCGACGAACAGCGGCGCAAGATCGCGCTGTTCACCAACGTTGAAGAGCGCGCCGTGATATCAGCGATCGACGCCGACGACATTTACCGCATTCCGGTGCTGCTGCATGAACAGAATCTGGATGATTTCGTGGTCGACAAGCTGCGGCTGGAAGTGCCACCGGCAGACCTGAACGCCTGGCGACAGGTCGCCAGTGCCAAGACCAATCCCGACGGTCAGATCGACATCGCGATGGTCGGCAAATACGTGCAGATCCGAGATTCTTATATCTCGCTGAACGAGGCGCTGATGCACGGCGGTTTGAAGACCCGCACGCGTGTCAAAGTGCACTACATCGAGTCCACCGACGTCGAGAAGGAGGGCGTCGGCTGCCTCGCCGGCATGGATGCCATTCTGGTGCCCGGCGGGTTCGGCGAGCGAGGCATCGAAGGCAAGATTCAGGCGATACGCTATGCGCGCGAGCAGGGCGTGCCGTATCTCGGCATCTGTTTAGGCATGCAGCTGGCCATCATCGAGTTTGGCCGCCATGTGCTGATGCTGCCGGATGCGCACAGCACCGAATTCAATCGCAGCACGGCCAGTCCGGTGATCGCGCTGATCACCGAGTGGCAGGACCGTGCGCTGGGTGTTCAACAGCGCACGGAGTCTTCGCAGCTCGGCGGCACCATGCGCCTCGGCGCGCAGGACGTGACGCTGCAAGCGGGCACCCGCGCCCGCGATCTGTATGGACGCGATCTGATCGGCGAGCGCCATCGTCATCGCTACGAGTTCAATAACAATTATCTGGACGCCTATACCCGCTCGGGGATGAGGTTTTCCGGATTCTCACGCGACGGTCTGGTGGAGATCATCGAGCTACCCAGCCACCCCTGGTTCGTCGCCACGCAGTTCCATCCGGAGTTCACCTCAACACCGCGTGACGGCCATCCGCTGTTCACGGGCTTCGTACGCGCCGCCCGCCACTATCGCGCTGCGCAGTTGCCGGCCGCGGCCGGCGCATGAAGCTAGCCGGTTTCGAGGTCGGCATCGACCGACCGCTCTTCCTGATCGCAGGACCCTGCGTGATTGAGTCCGAAGCGCTGGTGCAGGAAGTCGCCGGCACCCTCAAGGAGATCACTACGGCGCTGAACATTCCGCTGATATTCAAGGCTTCGTTCGACAAGGCCAACCGCTCATCGGCCGCGAGTTTCCGCGGGCCGGGACTGGCGGCGGGACTGAAGGCGCTGCAGTCGGTGCAGCGTCAGTTCAAGCTGCCGGTACTGACAGACGTGCACGAGGACACTCCCATTGCCGAAGTCGCCTCGGTGGTCGATGTGCTGCAGACACCGGCATTTCTGTGTCGGCAGACCAATTTCATTCGCAACGTGGCCGCCGCCGGCCGTCCGGTCAACATCAAGAAGGGTCAGTTTCTCTCGCCGTGGGAGATGCAGAACGTCGTGGATAAGGCGCGCTCGACCGGTAATTCGCAGATCCTGGTGTGCGAGCGCGGCTTCAGCTTCGGCTACAACAATCTGATCACCGATATGCGCGCGCTGGCCATCATGCGCAGCACCGGCTGCCCGGTGGTGTTCGATGCCACCCACTCGGTGCAGCTTCCGGGCGGGCAGGGCACTGCCTCCGGCGGTCAGCGCGAACATATCCCGGTGCTGGCACGGGCCGCTGTGGCCGCCGGAATTGCCGGCATTTTCATGGAGACCCATCCGCGCCCGGAGCAGGCGCTGTCAGATGGACCGAATGCGTGGCCGCTGAAGCACATGGCGGCCTTGTTGACGACCCTGAAACAGCTGGACGCGACCGCGAAGGCGCAGCCGTTCGAGGAATCTCTGCTATGAGTCAGATCACCGAAATCCACGCGCGCGAAATCATCGATTCGCGCGGCAATCCGACGATCGAGGCGGACGTCAGCTTGAAGTCAGGTGCGATCGGACGCGCCGCGGTGCCTTCGGGCGCGTCGACCGGCTCGCGTGAAGCGGTGGAACTGCGTGACGGTGAGCCGAGGCGCTTTGGGGGTAAGGGGGTCGCTAAGGCCGTGGACAACGTCAACACGGTGCTGCGCGAGGCGCTGATCGGCAAGGAGGCGCTGGATCAGGCGGGTATCGATGCGCGAATGATTGAGCTGGATGGCACGCCGACCAAGAGCCGCCTGGGCGCCAATGCGCTGCTGGCGATCTCGCTGGCCAATGCCCATGCGGTGGCGCGCGAATCCGGCCAGCCGCTGTTCAAGTATCTCGGCCGGTCGCGCACGCCGGTGATGCCCGTTCCGATGATGAACATCATCAACGGGGGTGCGCACGCTGACAACAGCCTCGACATTCAGGAGTTCATGATCCTGCCCGTCGGTGCACCGTCGTTACGCGAAGCGATCCGCTACGGCGCCGAAGTGTTTCACGCGCTCAAGAAGATCCTACACTCCAGACACCTGGCCACCGCGGTCGGTGACGAAGGCGGATTCGCTCCGGATCTGCCGTCGAATGAAGCCGCGCTGCAGGTGATTCTGGAAGCCATCGACGCCGCCGGTTACAGGGCTGGACGCGATATTTATCTTGGCCTCGACGTCGCCAGCTCCGAATTCTTCAAGAACGGCGAGTACCAATTCGAGGCCGAGCACCGCAGCTTCACGTCGGCGCAATTCACCCAGTACCTGTCCGGTCTCGTAGCCAAATATCCGATCATCACCATCGAAGACGGTATGAGCGAAGGTGACTGGGATGGCTGGAAGCTGTTGACCGATGCATTGGGACGCAGGATTCAGCTGGTTGGAGACGATCTGTTCGTGACCAACACCAAGATCCTGGCCG
>DATMRM010000194.1:0-8410 GCA_035566155.1 Steroidobacteraceae bacterium
TCATGCAGCTGCGGTCGAAACGCAAACACACCGGCGACCCCCGGGTCCCGGACATCGCCCAGCCCCAAGGACCAGCCGGTAAGCACTTTCGCGAAACTGGTGACGTCGGCCTGGGTGTAGCCGCCATCCACGCCCAGCGTATGCAGTTCCATGATCTCGCGCGCCAGGTTCTCGTTCAGTCCGAGCGTACGTTCGCGCTTGGCCGCGCGCTGCGCCTGCACCGAGTTCGGACCGACCGAACGCTGATTGTCCAGATACAGCAGCATCGCCGGGTGCTGCTCGACGCTGAGCAGCAGGTCGTAGAAATTGCCGAGCACGTGCGGTCGGATGGCCTCGCGCTCGAGGGCCCCGGCGACGCCGGTGACCGCCAGCTTATCGACCGACACCGCGAAGTGATTGCTCCAGAAATAGACGAGTCGTTCGATGAACGGGCGCTGGGTACTGACCCCGTTGCGCATCCTGGCCTGGATTTCCGCGATATAGATCGGGCGGTAGTACTGTGGCAGGCGTTTGAGGACTGTCTGCAGTTTGTCAGCCGAGGTTGCGGCCTCGCGCTGCTGTTCGCGCCGCTCCCGGGTCAGCTTGAACCCTTCGCTCAGGATCTCGCCGACACCCTTCAGTCCGGGGGCCGCCAGCAATGGCGGTCCGCCTTTCAACTGTGCGTCCAGCCAGCCGCGAGGATCGGTGGCGATGATGTCCAGATCACCCGGTTTGGCGCCCAAACCGAAGCGATTGGCGGCGATCGCGGCTGCGGCATCCAATGACATAGGCCTTACCTGGCTTCGGACGTGGCGGCGCAATTGTGCACCGGTTGCCACTGGAAGCGTACCAGCAGCCCTGAGGTTGACGACACAGTCCACATTGCGGGCGCATCGGCCGCTGTCATAAGGTGCGCGTCCGATGCTCATTTCCTCACAACCGGATCTGGTGCTGATCGACGGCTCGTCCTACCTGTACCGGGCCTTTTTTGCCTTGCCGCCACTGTCGACGGCGGCGGGGCAGCCCACTGGCGCCATTCACGGCGTGGTGTCGATGCTGTTGAAGTTCCTGCGTGAGTATCCGCCAACACATATCGGCGTGGTATTTGACGCACCGGGACGCACGTTCCGCGACGACCTGTACGCCGAGTACAAGGCCCAGCGGCAACCGATGCCGGACGATCTGCGTTCGCAGATCGAACCGCTCTACCAGATTGTCGATGCCCTAGGGCTGCCGCTGCTGCGCATCGCCGGAGTCGAAGCCGACGATGTGATCGGCACGCTGGCCTGCCGCGCTGCGGCGCAGGGACAACAGGTCGTCGTGTCCACCATGGACAAGGACATGGCGCAGTTCGTCGGCGAGCGCATCACGCTCATCAACACGATGAGCAATACGGTGCTCGATCGAGCCGGCGTCAAGAACAAGTTCGATGTGTTCCCGGAACAGATCGTGGACTATCTGGCACTGGTGGGCGACAGCAGCGACAACATCCCCGGTGTCGATAAGGTCGGTCCGAAGACGGCAGCAAAGTGGCTCAATAAGTATGGTTCGCTCGACGGCCTGCTGGCGCACGTCGAGGAGATCGAAGGCAAGGTGGGGGACAATCTGCGCGGCGCGCGCGACACCATCGCACTCTCACGCCAGTTGGCGACGATCCGCATCGATCTGGAAATCCCAGCAGAGCAATCCGCGTTGATCCGTCGGGCTCCGGACGTTGCGCGGCTGCGCGATCTGTATAAGCGTCTGGAATTGCGCACCATGCTGACGCAGCTGGAAGCCAGGGCGCCCGATGCCGTCTCGCCAGCGCCCACCACAACGCCAAACAGTGTTGCCGACGGCGGCCGCGCACCGATCCCCGCTGTCAGCGATCAGCTCAAGGCAACCGATCCGCATGCCGCCGCGCTGGCTGCGCTCCCGCGCCATTACGAGACCATCGTGGAATGGGAGGCATTGAGTCGATGGGTCGATAAACTCGCCGGCGCTGAACTCTTTGCCTTCGACACTGAGACCTCCAGTCTGGACTACATGCGCACCGAGATTGTCGGCGTGTCCTTCTGTGTCGAGCCCGGGCATGCGGCCTACGTACCCCTGCGCCACGACTATCCGGGCGCTCCCGATCAGTTGGACAGCCAACGGGTGCTGGATGCCCTGCGGCCGGTACTGGAGGATCCCTCGCATGCCAAGCTCGGGCAGCATCTGAAGTTCGACATGCATGTGCTCAAGCAAGCCGGCATAGAAATGCGCGGTCAGCGTTTCGACTCGATGCTGGAATCCTATGTACTCAACAGCACTGCGAGCAATCACAACCTGGACGCGGTGTCGGAGCGCTATCTAGGCCTCAGTACGATTCGCTTCGAAGACGTCGCCGGCAAAGGCGCCAAACAGCTCAGCTTCAACGAGGTGCCGATCGATCGCGCGGCCGAGTACTCGGCTGAAGATGCCGACGTCACGATGCGTCTGCACCGGGTGCTGCGCGCCCGGCTCGAACAGACACCGTCGCTGTTGCGACTGTACGATGAAATCGAGCAGCCACTGGTGCCGGTGTTGTTTCGCATGGAGCACCACGGTGTGCTCATCGACCGCAACATGCTGAGGGTGCAAAGCGGCGAAATCGCGGTGCGGCTGCGCGCGGTAGAAGCCGAAGCGCATCGTGAGGCCGGTGCGCCGTTCAACCTCGAATCACCCAAACAGCTGCAGCAGATCCTGTTCGAGAAACTGCAATTGCCGGTACTGCGCAAAACCCCGAGCGGCACGCCGTCCACGGCCGAAGACGTGCTGGAAGAGCTCGCCGAAACGCACGCTCTGCCGAAGCATATCCTCGAATATCGCGGTCTGGCAAAGCTGCGTTCGACCTACACCGACAAACTGCCCGAGCAGATCAACCCGAATACCGGTCGCGTCCATACCTCCTACCATCAGGCGGTTGCGGCGACCGGCCGTCTGTCATCGATGGATCCGAATCTGCAGAACATTCCGATTCGCAGTCCCGAGGGCAGACGCATCCGCCAGGCCTTCATTGCCCCTCCTGGTCATCGACTCGTGGCGGCGGACTACTCACAGATCGAACTTCGCATCATGGCGCACCTCTCGGGCGACGAGGGACTGCTGCGCGCGTTCGCTGAGGATCGCGATATTCACCAGGCAACGGCAGCCGAAGTATTCGGCGTGGCACCGGAGCAGGTATCGCACGATCAGCGCCGCTCGGCCAAGGCGATCAATTTCGGACTCATCTACGGGATGTCGGCCTTCGGCCTGGCACGGCAGCTCGGAGTGGCGCGCTCGGCTGCCCAGAGCTACGTCGATCTCTATTTTGCCCGCTACCCCGGCGTGCGCCGCTACATGGATTCGACGCGCGAGCAGGCACGCCGTGACGGCTATGTTGAAACAGTCTTCGGTCGTCGGCTGTATCTGCCCGACATCCGTTCGCGCAATCGCGCCCTGCAACAGTATGCCGAACGCAGTGCGATCAATGCACCGATGCAGGGTACCGCCGCGGACATCATCAAACGCGCGATGGTTTCGGTCGATGAATGGTGCCAACGGCCCGATGTACCTGTCCGCCTGATCATGCAGGTGCACGACGAACTGGTGCTGGAAGTGCGTGAGGATTTCGTTGAGCGGGCGGAGCGCGAGGTCGCCAAGCGCATGAGCGAGGCCGCGCAACTGTCAGTACCCCTGAAGGTCGATGCGGGCAGTGGCATGAACTGGGACGAGGCCCACTAGGCGCGTCTGTCAGCCGCGGGCGACGTCGGCGCGTTGATAGCATCCAACCCAACACCAAGAGGGAACTCTATGCGTCGCGATCTCATATTGGTTCTCGCACTGATGCTGTTGCCGAGCGGTGCCGCACTGGCCGAGGACACCGGTTTCTATGCCGGGGGCGACGTCGGAAATTCGACCGAGCACTTCAACGGCAGCACCTTCGGCGTCAATGCTGACAACGGGGGCTACAAAGTGGCCGTTGGCTTGCGCCCCTTGCCGGTGCTGGCTGCCGAACTGGACTATGTCGGCTTCGGACGTGCCTCCGCCGGGGTCAATTTTGCCGATACCTACGGCGTATCGGCTTCAGCGCTGGCATTCCTGCCGCTTCCGATCGTGGACGTCTATGGGCGGCTGGGTGTCATGGAATGGCGTACGGACGCCAATTCGCCGGGCTTCTCCTTCCATCGTACGGGGTCGGATCTCACCTACGGCGTTGGCGCCGGCGCGCACTGGGGCGCTTTCGCCGCGCGGCTTGAATACGAGCGTTTTCAGGTGGCCGGTGCCAGCACGATGCAGCTGGCCACCGCTGGAATCACTTATACGATCGGATGGCCGTTCTAGTAGCGTCGCTCTGAGCGAGATAATCGCAAACAATTGATCCGCACGTTAAAAAACTTTCATCCAGTTTCGGAACTTCCCGGTACCGGGCGACTCGAACTGACTGAGTGCAAGCCACTCCCCGCTTCCCTCCCTAAGCGGGCACAGATCCGACGCGTAGAGACCCGCGTCGGGTTGGTCTGGCCCCGGTAGTCAAAACACTGCCGGGGCATCTTTTTTTGTGCGATAGCAAATCGATACGGTCTCGCTCAAGGTAGCGCATCGTTCAGCAAGCGTTCATTCAGCTTGTTTCTGGCCGCTTCCACTCCAGTGCCGTCACGCGCCGAGAACAATTGCACCGATGCACCGTCCTGCAGCGCACGCTCGGTTCGAAGCAGAACGACGCGCGCCTCCGAGCGCTTGAGTTGATCGGACTTGGAGAGCAGTACGTGTATCGGTTTTTGTAAGTCGGACGCCCAAGCGAGCAACTGCTCGTCGCCCGCCATCAAACCGCGCCGTGAATCCACCACCAGGAACAGACCCTGGAGCGAGCTTCGAAGGCCGAGCGCCTCGATCAGACGCTTCCATGTATCCCGCTCGGTTGGAGGACCCTCGGCGTAGCCATAGCCGGGCAGATCCACGATGCGTTGTTGAGTGGCCAATTCGAAAAAGTTGATCAGCCGTGTCCGACCGGGCGTCTTGCTCGTTCGTGCCAGCGCCCGACGGGCGGTGAGCGCGTTGATCGCGGTGGACTTGCCGGAATTGGATCGTCCCGCAAAGGCCACCTCGTGGCCGAAATCGGTCGGGAATTGCGTGGGGGCCGCGGCACTGATCAGAAAGCGCGCGCCGGGATAGATACTCATGCGAACAGGCCGCTGGTGTACAATTCTAGGATCCCTTTAGTTGTGAGCCGACCGCAAATGATGTCGATGATCCGCCGGATATGCCTGATGTGCGTGCTTGGCATAGCTCCCATTGTCACTCCAGTGGCGATGGCGGCCGGTTCGGCTGAAGCCGGGGCCACCAAGGCCGCCAGCTGCGTAGCCTGCCACGGCGCCAACGGAAACAGCACCAATGAGCAGTGGCCGAGCCTTGCCGGTCAGAACGCTGCGTATATCAAGTCGCAGCTGAAGGCCTTTCACGACAAGACGCGGCTCGATTCGCTGAACATGATGCCTGCGATGGCTGCCCCTCTGGGCGAGCAGGATATGGATGATCTGGCGGCCTACTTCGCGTCACAGACACCCAGCGGTCTGGAGGCGGATCCTTCCTACTGGCAGGCCGGTCAGCAGCTCTACCGGGGTGGCGATCGCAACCGCAATATTCCTGCCTGTATGGCATGCCACGGTCCGGTGGGCCGGGGCAATCCGGCCGCCGGCTATCCGGCCCTGCGCGCGCAGCACGCGGTTTATACCGTCAAGCAGCTGACCGACTACGCCTCGGACAAGCGCTATACCCGCACCGACAAGGGCGACAGCAGCGGCGGACCGAATTCGCAGATCATGCACACCATCGCCGGCGCACTCACTCCCGAAGACATGCGCAACCTCGCCTCCTATGTGCAGGGAATGCGCTGAGTAAGCAACGCCGATGAGATCTCACCTGGCGCTGCTGCTGGCCGCTTGCCTTTGCGGTTGCTCACATGAATCCGGTCAGGCCCAGCCGGCGGCGTCCGCCAATACCGGATCCGCGAGCTCCGCCGGGCAGGCCACGTCCGCGTCCCCGGCCGGGAGCTCGGGGACGGTGGACCTGGCAACGGCCGCGAAGACGCAGCAGGAAGGCGCGGATACTGGCACGGGAAACGACAGCACCGAAGCGGCTCTGGAGCGTATCGCCGCACTGCCGGCCTCGGGCCAACTGCCACCCGGACCTCGGGTTGCCGGCAAGAACTACCAGGTACTCTCCCCGGCTCAGCCTACTGACGTGCCCGCGGGTAAGGTCGAAGTCATCGAGATGTTCTGGTACGCCTGCCCGCACTGCTACGCGCTCGACCCGACCATCGAAAGCTGGCGCAAGAACAAGCCGGCCTACATCGAATTCAAACGAGTACCGGTCACCTGGAACGAAGAGCACCGCGCCCATGCGCACCTTTTCTACACGCTGCAGGCCTTAGGGAAGCTCGATTCGCTCCACAGCAAGGTTTTCGACGAGATCCATCAAAAGGGCGACCTGCTGTATGTGCCGGGCGATGAGAAGGCCACGATGCAGAAGCAGATCGAGTTTGCCAAGGCCAATGGGATCTCCGAGTCTGACTTCGTCGCCAGGTACAACGACATGAGCGTGCGACTCAAGGTAAACCAGGCCGACGATCTCGTGCGTCGCGACAGGATCGATAGCGTCCCAACGTTCGTCATCGACGGCAAATATGTCACCGATGCTGCCATGGCCGGTGATGAGTCAAAATTGCTTCAGCTGATCGACGATCTGGCTGCCAGCGAAAAGCATCACTGAAGATCGCCCGGCAACGATTACTCATCGCACGCGAATATCCGTAGAATTGCCGGACACGCGCCCGTAGCTCAGCTGGATAGAGTGGCAGCCTCCGAAGCTGCAGGTCGTGGGTTCGAATCCCGCCGGGCGCGCCAATTGATAGAAAAATGATAGAAAAATCTGCTAGTCCGCCGGGCAATCTTACCGATCGATTTCGTCCAGGATTTAGTCAAATGTATCTCTTGTCGGCGTGTTTGTGTGAAGCGTCTCTCGACTTACCCCCGTCCGTAAATGGATACTGACCGGAAATAAACTCTCACGATGTCCACGTTGGACTCGATGGAGCGGGCAGGGTCTTAAGGACGTAGGGTGGTGCTGGTGCCTACACGCACTCTGGCCTCCGGGCTGTTGTGTCTTTCGGCGGGTCTGTTCGCTGCGCGCGCTGCGCTGGCCGAGGACTGGCTTCCTATGTCCACGGAAGAATTGCAGATGAAGCGTGAGCCTGAGGCTCCTGCTGCGTCGGCGATCTATCTCTACCGTCAGGTCGATCGCAGCGACGTCGAAAACTACGAGCATCGCTACTACCGGATCAAGATTCTGAACGAGGAGGGCCTCAAATACGCGAATGTCGAGATCCAGTTCGTCAAGAACCGCGATCACATCGGTGCGATCAGTGCACGCACGATCCGACCGGATGGCAGCACCGTCAACTTCGACGGCACGGTGTACGAGAAACCGCTGATGAAGGCGCGGCAGGCCAACCTGTTCGTCAAATCCTTCACGCTTGCGGACGTTCAGGTCGGCTCGATCATTGAATACCGGTATAACAATCGCCTGCCCGACGGGTACATCTATGACTCGCATTGGATCCTGAGCGAGGATCTGTTCACCAAGCATGCCAGGTTTTCCTTGCAGCCTTACCAGCACTTCGAGCTGTCGTATAGCTGGCCACGCGGCCTTCCTGCCGGCACCTCGGCCCCCAAGCTCGAGCACGGAAAGGTCGGGCTCGAGTCGAGCAGCATCCCTGCTTTCGTGACGGAGGAATACATGCCTCCAGCGAACGAGATGCGCTATCGCGTGGATTTCATTTACGAGGGAAACAATCTGTCGCACAAGGACCCGACCACTTACTGGAAGGAGGCGAGCAAGGTCCTCTACGCTGGCATCCATCGCTTCATCGACCAGGGCTCGGCCATGCGCAACGCCGTCGCGCAGACCGTCCAGGCAAGCGATACACCAGAGCAGAAGCTGCGCAAGCTCTATGCCCGCGCGGGACAGATTGCCAACATTGATTTCGAAACGGACGCTGAACGTGAGGCCAAGGATCAAACGGCCCAATCCATCCACGATGTCGCCGATGTATGGAAGAAAGGCTACGGCAAGGCCGATCAGATCACCTGGCTGTATCTCGCATTGGTGCAGGCAGCCGGCATCGAAGCCTACCCGGTGATGGTATCCACCCGCGATACCTATTTCTTCGACCGGGGCTTCATGAACTCCAATCAGCTCAACTCCAACGTCGTACTGGTCAGACTCGACGGCAAGGATCTGTTTCTGGACCCGGGTCTGCCATTTACCCCGTTCGGCATGCTGCCGTGGAGTGAAAGTTCGGTGTCCGGTCTACGCCTCGAAAAAGGCGTCGGCACCTGGGTGTTTACCCCACAATCGGCCGCAGCCGATTCACGCATCGCGCGCCAGGCGG
>DATMRM010000195.1:0-2469 GCA_035566155.1 Steroidobacteraceae bacterium
TCCCGAAGTCAATGCGCGCTGGCACGACGACTCGCTGGAGATCTTCGATCCGATCGATATCGGAGTCGGGACCGCGGTGGAAGGCAAAGGCCTGATCGTGCCGGTCGTGCGTGGCGTACAGACCCGCAATCTCAAGGAGATCGCGAGCGAACTCGGCCGGCTGGTGGATGCCGCGCGCGAGCAGCGGCTGACGCCGAACGATGTGCGCGGCGGGACCTTCACCCTTTCCAATCATGGCGTGAGCGGCAGCCTGCTGGCGGCACCGATCGTGATCAATCAGCCCCAGGTCGCGATCCTGGGCGTGGGCAAACTGGAAAAACGCGTTGCCGTGCTGGAGCAGGCCGGTGAGGATAAAATCGCTGTTCGACCGCGCTGCTATATCAGTCTGACGATCGATCACCGGGCGCTCGACGGGGATCGTGCGAACCGCTTCCTGCAGGTACTGGTCGAACGGCTGGAGGGGTGGCCGCAGCAAAACTGAAGGTATTCACATGCTCGATGCGATAGAAGGGGCCAGCATCGATGAGCTGCGGGCACTGCAGCTCAAGCGCCTGCAATGGAGCCTGTCGCAGGCTTACCGCCAGGTGGAGCACTACCGCGGCAGCTTTGATCGCGCGGGCATTCATCCCGAGCAGATCCGCCGGCTCGAGGATCTGCAGCGCGTGCCGTTCCTCACCAAGCAGGATTTCCGCGATCACTACCCGTTCGGGCTGCTGGCGGTGCCGCGTGATCAGATCATCCGCCTGCACGCTTCCAGCGGAACCACCGGCCAGGCCACCGTCGTCGGCTATACGCGCCACGATATCGATACCTGGGCGGGCCTGGTGGCGCGCTCCATTCATGCCGCGGGTGGCCGTCGGGGCGACCGGATCCATGTGGCGTACGGCTACGGACTGTTCACCGGTGGTCTGGGCGCGCACTACGGTGCGGAGCGTCTGGGCTGCGCGGTCATTCCGATGTCCGGCGGGCAGACCGAGAAGCAGGTGCAGCTGATCCGCGATCTCGGGCCCGATCTGATCATGGTGACACCGTCCTATCTGCTTGCGATCGGCGAAGAGTTCGTGCGGCAGGGCGCGGACCCGGCCGAGACCTCGCTGCGTGCCGGGATCTTGGGCGCTGAGCCGTGGAGCGAGGCGATGCGGCAACAGATCGAGTCGCGATTCCACATTGACGCGCTCGACATCTATGGATTGTCAGAGGTGATGGGGCCGGGCGTTGCCAGCGAGTGTGTTGAGACCAAGGACGGCCCGGTGATCTGGGAGGATCACTTCTACCCGGAAATCATTGATCCGGTGACCGGCGCCGTGTTGCCCGATGGCGAAGAGGGTGAACTGGTGTTGACCTCACTGTCGAAAGAAGCCTTGCCGGTCATTCGCTATCGCACGCGCGATCGTACGCGACTGCTGCGGCCGACCAGCCGTTCGATGCGCCGCCTCGCGCGCATCGCGGGCCGCACCGACGACATGCTGATCATCCGCGGCGTGAATGTGTTTCCGTCGCAGATCGAAGCGCTGATTCTCGAACAGCCGGTGCTCGCGCCACACTACTATCTGGAGCTCTGGCGCGAAGGGCACCTCGACGCGATCACCGTACACGTCGAGCTGCGAGAAGTGCTGGGCGATGTGGAGGCGCTGCGCGCCTCGAGCCGGCACGAACTGATCCGGCGGGTGAAATCCTATGTGGGTATCAGCGCACGCGTGACCGTGCATGATGCAGGAACAATCACGCGCTCAGCCGGGAAGGCTAAGCGCGTGATCGACCGTCGGCCAGGTGTAGCGTCTGACTACTAGGGGAGAGGCTACGGGTCTGGCTACTTAGGTTTGCGGAACTTGTAGATGAACTGATCGGTTTTGCCGCGGATCGACTTGTCGAAGACACCGGCCGTGTGAGGATCGGAAGGATTCTCAAGGAGCTTGCTTTCCCGTTCGAACTTGAAGCCAGCGGCCTCGACCTCACGCTTCACGAGCGCCGGGTCAATGCGATGCAGGGTCTCGGTCACATCCGCCGGCGCGCCGGCGGCGGCGACATGATCCAGCACGATATAGGTACCACCGGGCTTCAGCGCCGCGAACACCGCCTTGTTGAACGCGGCGGTATCCACGGGACCGAAGAACTTGTCCTTGAGATCGTGATAGGCCTGCGAGATCCAGAACACATCGAGCGGCTTGTCGAACTTCAGTGTGTTCATCGCCGTGCCCGTGACCACGGACAGGCTGTCGTGAGTCTTGGAAAACTCCTGAAGTTCGGCGGTCGCCTTGGCGGTGTATTTGGCTTCCTCGTCCGGCTGGATCGTGTAGACGTGACCTTTCGGTCCGACCACGTCCGCGAACAGCCGTGAGAAATAACCGCCGCCGGCGGCAAAATCCGCAACGTTGTCACCCGGCTTGATGTGAGCAAATTCCAGCGTTTCGGCTGGTTTGCGATCGGTATCGCGCGAACGGTCGGTCGTCGGTCGGCTGGCATCGGCCA
>DATMRM010000196.1:0-4138 GCA_035566155.1 Steroidobacteraceae bacterium
CCGTAGCGCTTCGGAATGATCATCGCGAAGAAGCGTTGCGATTTGATGTAGTCCCAGACTTCGGGCGGCAGGTCCGCGCGCCGATGAGTGATATCGAAGTCATCCAACATGGCGCACAGCGTCTCGACCGGTCCGTCGAGAAAGGCCTGCTCCTCGTCAGTCAGGCGGGGAGCCGGCGCCGCGCGCAGCTTGCGCCAGTCGGGGTTGCCGGTGAACAGCTCTCCCTCCCACCAGACGGTGCCGGCCTCGAGCGCATCACGCTCGGTCTGCGACATCGGGGGCAGCAATCTTCGATAGCGGCGCATGAACGGGCGGCTGATCAGCGCGATGCGCAGCGGCCGCAGGTTCAGCAGCCAGAACAGGATCAGCAGCAGCCATAGTAGCCCCTGCCACACCCCCGACGGGTGTCCGAGCAGCCAATAGGCCACCATCAATACCGTGAAAGAGATCGTGAAAAAGAATAGTGGCAGGCGGCGGTATGCGAGATACAGCACCGCGACCACGAACAACACGGTGAACACCGCGCCGATCATGCTCCGCCCTTGAAGTAAGCCATGCGGCCGCTACTTAAAACCATCGCGGCGCGCCTATGCAAGCGGAAGGCGTTTTCTAGCCGCCGAGCAGGTCCTTGACGCCGTCGCGCTCCTCGCGCAGCTCGTTTTCGGTGATGTCCATTCGTTTACGGCTGAACTCATCGATACTCAAGGCCTGGACGATCTGATAGTCCCCGTTCTTGCAGGTCACCGGGTAGGAGTAGATCAGCCCCTCTTTAACGCCGTAGCTGCCTTCCGACGGGATCCCCATGCTGGTCCAGTCCCCGTCGGCGGTACCCTGCACCCAGGTGCGCACGTGATCGAGCGCCGCCGAGGCAGCCGATGCCGCCGAGGAGGAGCCGCGCGCCTTGATCACGGCAGCGCCGCGCTGCTGTACCGTCGGTATGAAGTGCTGCTCGATCCACGGCTGATCGACCAGCCCCTTCGCCGGTTTGCCTTTGACGAGGGCGTGGCTAAGGTCCGGGTACTGCGTAGCGGAGTGATTTCCCCAGATGCTCATGTGTCGGATGTCGTTGACGTGCGTACCGGTCTTTTCCGCCAATTGTGATAGCGCACGGTTGTGATCCAGGCGGGTCATGGCCGTGAAGCAGCGTCGATCCAGCCCGGGAGCATTGCGGCTGGCAATCAGCGCGTTCGTGTTCGCAGGGTTGCCCACCACCAGAACCTTGATCTTGCGATCGGCGACCTCGTTGAGCGCTTTGCCCTGTGCCGAGAAGATCTGGGCATTGGCCAGCAGCAGATCCTTGCGCTCCATGCCCGGACCGCGCGGCCGTGCACCGACCAGCAGGCCCACGTGGCAGTCGCGGAAGGCGAGCGTCGCCTCGTCGGTGGCGACGATCCTGTTGAGCGTCGGAAATGCGCAATCGTTCAGCTCCATGACCACGCCGTTGAGCGTTTGCAACGCCGGAGTAATCTCCAGCAGATGCAGGTTGATCGGCTGCTCGGCTCCCAGCATCGCACCGGAGGCGACGCGGAAGGCCAATGCATAGCCGATCTGGCCGGCGGCACCGGTGATCGCGACGTTCAGAGGCTGCTTCATAGAAACTCCGCTCCCAGACCGACGCGCATTCTAGCCGGTTACACAAAAGCGGTTGTCACTGTATGAATCATCAGGGTTACCATGCGTCTTCAGCACCACAGGAACTGAAGGAGAAAGCAACGTGACGGAACCGCAGATCGCTGGCCGCGCGCCCATCGCCGTCGACGTCGAGGCAGGCAAGACCTACTACTGGTGCAGCTGTGGCGGCTCGGTGAATCAGCCGTTCTGCAGCGGTGCCCACCGGGGCAGTGAGTTTGAGCCGATCGCATACGTCGCCGATCGCGCCGGCAAGCTCTATTTCTGTACCTGCAAGCGCTCCGGCAAGAAACCACTGTGTGACGGCACCCACAAGACACTGTCGCCGCCGGCGACGTGAGAGCCTATCGCGAGTCAGGCTATGATCCAGGGCGCGCCGACGCCCGGTATGGCGCAGTACACCGTTTGGGCCATCGAGCGTTTGTCTGATTTCCTTCGGCGTTTATCTCTTCCGGTAACAACATGCGTGACCATCTGAAGTGGTTTGCTCCGCTGTTGTTACTGGTATCCGTGTGTCACGCGGATGGGATCGGTGGTGACGTCGGCATTTCGAGCGACGAGGTGTTCCGTGGCCTGTCGCAGAGCGATCACCAGTGGTCCCCCCAGTTGGATCTGCACTACAGCTTTTCGGGCTGGTACGCCGGCCTGACGGCGGTCGGGGTGCGTCGCGGACAGTACGAGTCGGTCCGCGCCGGGCTGATCGCCTATCTGGGCTATCAATACCGGCTGAATGACGATTGGGCGATGAGCCTTGCTGCACGGCACTACGACTACCCCGGCTACCCGTACCGTCACTACTACGACTATGAGGAGGGGGCGCTGAGTGTGAGCTGGCGCGAGCTGATTGTCGCCACTGTGATGGCCTCTCCTAACGTGTACTTCGCTGACTTCCAGGGTCGCGCTGCCCGCGGGCCTGCCTACACCTACGAGATCGGGGGTCGTCTGCCCCTGGCCTACGGTTTTTGTGCCAACGCCGGTGTGGGCTACTACAATCTGGACCGCCAGATCGGCACTGGCTATGCCTACTGGAGTACCGGCATAAGTAAACAATGGCGCTCGGTGAATTTCGACCTGCGTTATGTCGGCACCGATGAGACCGCCACGCGCCGGTTCGAGCAATTCGCCGAGAACCGGCTCGTATTCAGTGCCTTGTACCTGTTCTAATCGGCACTGGGCGAAGGCGATCGCAACTCCCTGCGGCTACAACCTTTTATCGGCCGGGCGGCACCTACATTCGAGGGGCATGATATCCACGCGGTTTTGACGATGTCGTACTCCGCCAACACCAAGGTTGCTATGCCGGCACGCGATGATCGACTGGATCGAGAGCTGTTGCGATCAGTCGCCAACGGCGATGCGCGCGCGCTCGAGCACCTGTATCTCGAGTATCACCGGCGACTGTTGCAATTTCTGTCTCGCCTGAGCTCGCGTCGCGAGGCGCTCGAAGAGGCGATCAACGACACGTTCTGGATCGTGTGGCAGAAGGCAAAGGAGTTCCGCGGCGGGTCGCGCGTGTCCACCTGGATCATGGGCATTGCCTGGCGCTGCGCGATGAAAGCTCTGCGTCGCAACAGCGATTCCTCGGCCGAGGCATTTGCCAATTCGATGCCCGTGGAGACGGCCAGTGCCGAGTCGCTGGTGGTTGAGGAGCGCGGCGAGTGGTTGGAGCGGGGTCTGGCGACGCTGCCGATGGAGCAGCGGGCGACCCTGGAGCTGGCGTATTACGTGGGTCATTCGTGCGAGGAGATAGCCATCATCATGGCCTGTCCGGTCAATACGGTGAAAGCGCGCATGTTTCAGGCGCGCATCAAACTGCGAAACCTGCTGCCCAAGCTGGGTGGCTTTCATGACACGATGATCTCGGGTGGGGGTCAACTGTGATGAATGACACCTCGATGCACCGTCATACCTGGGATCAGATTCCCTGGATGGTTAACGGCACGCTGCCGCCGGCCGAGCGTGATGCGCTCCAGGCGCACCTGACAGGCTGCGCGGACTGTCGCGCCGAATTGGAGTTCCAGCGGCGCCTTGCCGCCTCGCTCGAGGCGGGCAGTGTGTGCGAGATCGACTCTCAGGAGTCATGGAAGCAGTTGCGCGCGCGTATCGAGGCGGTCGGTCGCTCCGAGGTGACGCGCCACGGCCAGCGTCGCAGCCGCGGCTCGCTCGCAGGGGAGTGGATCCCCTGGCTCGTGGCTGCCATGGTGGTTCAGGCCATCGGACTGGGAGCCCTCGGCACGGTGATCTGGTCCAAGCCCGGCGCGTCGGTGACCAGCGGGAGTACCTATCGAACCCTGTCAGGACCGGAGCCGCCGGTTGGCGGCGCGACCCTACGTGTGGTGTTCGCCCCTGACATGAGCGTTGGCAATATGCAGGCACTGCTTTCAGCCGCCGGACTGCAGGTACAATCGGGTCCGAGCAGCGCCGGAGTCTGGTCGCTGGAGCCGGCGCGCGATTCCAACCGCTCGGCGACGCAATCGGCACTGCGCGAGCTGCGCGACAGCCCCGCGGT
>DATMRM010000197.1:0-3180 GCA_035566155.1 Steroidobacteraceae bacterium
GAAGGCGTTGGCTCAGTGAAGACGGGCGACACGATGAAAGTCGGCGTCGAGCGTCTGGGCGAAGTGACGGTACGCGTGGCCTGACATACGTAATCTGCATTGGACGGAGGTCTACTCGTGCAACTCCATAGCTTCTTCAACAGCTCGACGTCGTACCGCGTGCGCATTGCGCTCGCGCTCAAAGGTCTCGCGTACGACACGCTGCCCGTCAATATCCGTGTCGGCGAGCATCGCGCAGCGGATTACGTGGCGAACGTGAATCCATCCGCATCGGTGCCCGCGTTGATCGACGGCGTTTTCAAGCTCGGCCAGTCACTCGCGATCATCGACTATCTCGACCAGACCCATCCCGAGCCGCGCCTGATTCCGCTCGAACCAGCAGTGCGGGCGCGCGTACTCGAACTTTCGACGCTGATTGCCTGCGACATCCATCCCGTCAACAACGTGCGCGTGCTGCGCTATCTGGAAACGGAACTGAAGGTGACGCCGCAGCAAAAAACCGCGTGGTATCGACACTGGATCGCTCAAGGGATGGCGGCCGTCGAGCGCCTGCTCGAACGCAGCAACGAAGGCCCGTGGTGCTTCGGTGCGCAACCGACGCTCGCTGACGTGTCCCTTGTGCCGCAGATCGCCAACGCGCTGCGCATGGACTGCGATCTGGGCGCCTGTCCGCGCAGCCTCGCTGTGTATGAACACGCTTCGAAACATCCGGCATTCGCTGCAGCAGAGCCGCAGCGCCAGCCCGATTACGTTGCTTGATTGCATGGGACGGGAGCGCTTTTGCGTGGGACCGGAGTCAGTCCTGAAGCACTAACTCCGGATCGACATAAGCGTTAAAGCGCTCACTCCCGTCGACAAAGGAGACAGTCATGAGTGAGACAAACAAGGCGCGCCGCGTGCTCGTAATCGGCGGCGGTATTGGTGGACTGGCTGCTGCGCTGGCGCTCGCACGGCAGGGCATTCGCGTGCAGCTGCTCGAGCAGGCTCCCGAGATCCAGGAGATAGGCGCGGGCATCCAGCTGGCCGCGAATGCGTTCAACGCGCTCGATGCGTTGGGTGTCGGCGAGGCGGCGCGCGGCCGGGCCGTGTTCACCGACTACCTGAGCCTGAGGGACGCGCTCGACGCGAAGGAAATCGTGCGCATCGACGTTGGCGCGCCATATCGCGCGCGCTTTGGCAATCCGTATGCGGTGATTCATCGTGCGGATATCCATCTGTCGATTCTCGAAGCCGTCAAGGATCATCCGCTGATCCAGTTCCGCACGAACACGCAGGTCTGCGCCCTGGATCAGGATGCCAACGGCGTGACCGTCACCGATCAGCATGGCGAGCGCTACAGCGCGGACGCGGTGATTGGTTGCGATGGCGTGAAATCAGCGATACGCAGGGCGCTGATCGGTGACGCGCATCGCGTGACGGGGCATGTTGTGTATCGCGCAGTCGTCGATGTCGAGAACATGCCTGAGGACTTGCGAATCAATGCACCTGTCGTGTGGGCGGGTCCGCATTGTCACCTTGTGCATTATCCGCTGCGCGGCGGCCGGCAGTACAACCTGGTGGTCACGTTCCATAGCCGCGAAAAGGAGGAATGGGGCGTGCGCGAAGGCAGCAAGCAGGAAGTGCTGTCGTACTTCGAGGGCATCCATCCGCTGCCGCACCAGATGCTCGACCGGCCGACTTCATGGAAGCGCTGGGCCACGGCGGATCGCGATCCCGTGGAACGCTGGAGCGAGGGGCGCGCCACCGTGCTCGGCGACGCGGCGCACCCAATGACTCAGTACCTCGCGCAGGGTGCCTGTCAGGCGCTTGAAGACGCAGTCACGCTCGGCGCGGCCGTTGCCGCGACTGAAGGCGATTTCGAAGCGGCGTTCAAGCTGTACGAGTCGGTGCGCATTCCGCGCACGGCGCGCGTGCTCTACTCGGCGCGCGAAATGGGCCGCATCTATCATGCGAAGGGCGTCGAGCGTCTCGTGCGCAATTCGCTTTGGGTCGGCCGCACGCAGGAGCAGTTCTACGACGCGTTGGCGTGGTTGCATGGCTGGCGCGCCGAAGACTGTCTGAATGGCGCCGCCCAGGGATAACGGCACGGGTCGCCTTTGGCTGGTTATCCCAACTTGACGAGATTGAGCACCGGCAGCGGACCGCCCGGGATTTGAACCAGCCGGCCCCCGGCCTCGAGCAAACCCAGGTCGATGCCGAAGAAGCCGGGCTGCTCGATCAGTGCGCCCACTTTTTTTTTCGCATGTGCGTCGTCTCCCACGAAGAACTGGAGATAATCGAGTGAGAACGTGACGCCTTTCTCGCATAGCCCGGCTGTGCATCCAGGCCCCATGTGCGTCATTCGCACGCTGGCGTCCATGTAGCCACGAGCAATCTGTTTGCGCGGCTGTGCCCGTCTTACCCGAGATGGAGCAAGCTCGAGCAGGACGGGCAGGTACACATGTTCTTTTGCGCGCTCGCGTCCAGGGGAAAATAACAGCCCCGGGACGCGAACCTTACCCGGATTACGGGAAGGGGATGTTGCAACGCTGCGAGCGCGCTTGCGCGCGGCTGTAGGCGCTGGCGTACATGTGTCTGTACGCTACCGTGGCATCGGTTAGAAGAAGTGCATGATGCCGAAGTAGCCGCCTTGCTGGTTATGGCCCGGCAGAGGCTGGGAATCGGCCGTCTCAACAGGGAAAGCTGAGCTTTTGCCATTGAACATCGCTCCGAGGGTCAGGTAGAGGAATGTCCGTTTTGACAGGTTGTAGGTGGTGGCGATGGCACCGAGATTTCCCTCTCCGCCGCCATGATTGACGTTTCCGTGATACCAGCCGGCCTGCAAGGCGAGGGCAGGGGTAGCCTGATACGAGGCGCCTACCCAGACCTGCTGGCTGCGTGTGGCGGCGAAAGGATTAAACGAAGTGGCGACCGTGTCCTGTCCGGATGAGACCAGTTGCTGATAGCCGGTGTAGAACTTGAGTCCGCCTAACTGGTATGTGACACCCGCCATATATTCTCGTGACGCCGTATACAGGTCTGAAAAATGCCCGTTGGCGTCGTGGATTTCTTCATAAACTCCGTACGCGGCGAAGTTGGTCAGTGTGTACTGTGCGCTCACACTGAACTGGCGGTTGCCACGGAAGTTGCCGGCCTGGTTGCCGAATCCGTCCTGGACCCGGAAGGAGAAGCCGGCCCAGG
>DATMRM010000198.1:0-5616 GCA_035566155.1 Steroidobacteraceae bacterium
GCAAGACCGCCAACGTGGTGCTCAATGTCGCGTACGGCGAGCCCACGATGGCGGTCGATACGCACGTATTTCGAGTCGCCAATCGCACCGGGCTGGCGCGCGGGGAGAATCCACGTGTCGTCGAGGACGAACTGGTGCGCGTGATTCCAGCGCAGTTCATGAACCATGCGCATCACTGGCTGATCCTGCATGGGCGCTACGTCTGCAAGGCCAGGGTACCGGCCTGTCCGCAGTGCGCGATTGCTCGCTGGTGCGAATACCAGCCGAAAACCTCGCTCTGAATGCGGCGAGGCCATCGCGAGCCGTGTGGATCGCGATGGCCTCGTGGCTTGATAGCCGCTGACGGGATCTTAGAAGCGGAAACGGAAACCGATGGTCGGGTCCGCGTTGGTGGTCTTGATGTAGCCATTGGCCAGACCATCCGACACGCTGCTGTACATGACGCCCGCGTAGGTATCAAAACGTTTCGTCCAGCGGTAGTCCGCATCCACCGACAACACCGTTTCAGTACCGCTGCAGGTGCCGGCCACCGTTGAGGAGCATCCCGCGATGCCCTTGCCGACGCCATAGCTGTTCTGATCGTAGCCGTACCAGGCAGCGGTCAGATCCAGCTTCTTGCCCCACGTGTACTTCACGCCCGCCCACGCCACCTGCAGCACCTTTTCGGTCGGGAAGGCGGTGTTGTTGACGGCACCGAGCTTGTAGCCACCGATGTCATCGAAACCGATCGCCAGAGGGTTCTTCGGGTTGCCGAACTGAATGTGCTCGTAACCCGCGTAGACCTTCACCGGGATGAACCCGAGGTTGTACAGCCCCAGGATGGTGAAGCTCTGGTTGTCGGAAATCGTGCCGGAAACACTGTTGCTGGTGGACAGGTAGTTCGGTGCAGCCACCGCGATGGCTTCCTGCGCAGCGCTCAGCGCGCTGGCGGCAACCGCGTCGCGAACGTGCGCATACAGCGCATCGACCGACAGGCCCGCGTAGTCGAAGCCGACATCGAACTGCTCTGCGGTGTTCGCAGCGCCAAATGACTGGCTGAATTTGTACAGGATGCCGATGTGCACCGGGCCGATGGCTTCGCTGTACTTGACCGAGTCATCCAGACGACGGTCCTGCGTGTCACCACCACCCGCGGTGGTACCTGACAGGCCGATGATAGAGAACGCCTGCGAGGCGGCATTCGGATCGTACTTGGCGATACCATCCGCCAGCAGCGTGTTCTGACGGCCGAAAGTTACCGCACCGAAGGTCGCCGAACTCAGACCGAGGTACGCCTGCTCGAACAGCTCACCGGCGATACTGGAGTCCAGGTTCGTCGTCTGCGCCGTCACGGCGCGACCGTTGTTCTGCGCGAGTGACTTCAACGCATCACTGATGTCGCCCGAGGACGGGTTGAAATAGGTTTCGACTCGGCCGATGCCGTACCAGTCGCCCACGCCCAGCGGCTCCAACACAGCCAGGCCAATGCGCGACTGGCTCAGGTTGTTGGAGGTGAGGCCCGTGGCCGAGTGGTTACTGTCCTTCTGCACGATGTCAGCGCTGCTGGCCATGAAGTAGTCGCTGAACGGAGCCCCATGGGTCTCGTACTGAAAACCGACGTCGATGATGCCGTAGAGCGTGATGCCCTTGTACGTCAGGCTGTCGTCCGACGGCGCCATGACCGGGCCGACCGTGCTTTGAGCGCTCGCAACGCCGCTCACCGCCGACAGGGCACCCAACAGAGCAACTCCGACGGCCAGATTCACAGCGCGACGACCGCAGGCTCCCGATGCCCCCAGCGCGGAGGGCGCGTTTGCATTATTCACAAATTTACTCCCGTGGACCGATTGTTGGATTTAATACACACATTGTTACATATCAATTAAGAAGCAGCAAAACTTAGCATAAATTTTCAATCACAGCTCATTCTGTCGGTGTCTGTTTGTAGCAACACCGGGAGCTTATGGGTTGATTGGACGTCTACTCGATGCGGCTTTCCCGCGAGCCAAACCTGCTGGAAATGAGTCGCGCCAGAACGCTCAGCAGCAGCACGAACAGCGTGATCAGCAGCGCCCCCGCCCAGGCCAGCGACTGCCAGTTCGGATACGGACTGGTCGCGAACTGAAAGATCACGACCGGCAGATTCGCTATCGGCTGATTGAGGTTGGCATTCCAGAACTGGTTGTTGAGCGCGGTAAACAGCAGCGGCGCGGTTTCACCGCTCACGCGCGCCAGCGCTAGCAGCACTCCGGTCAGCAGACCGCTGCGGGCGGCCGGATAGATGATGCTGGTGATGGTCCGCCAGGGCTGCGCGCCGAGGGCGGCCGACGCGTGCCGCATGTTTTGCGGGATCAGACGCAGCATGTCCTCGGCCGTACGCACCGTCACCGGAATCACGATGATTCCCAGTGCCACGACGCCGGCAATCGCGGAAAAATGACCCATCCGAACCACAACGAGCGTATAGACGAACAGGCCGATGACGATCGACGGCGCGCTCAGCAGCACGTCGTTGATGAATCGGATCACCGTGGACAGCCGTGCTGTGCGCCCGTATTCGGACAGATAGGTGGCGGCCAGGATTCCGATCGGTCCGCCGATCAGCACGCCCAGCAGTGTCATCATCAGACTGCCGTAGATCGCATTGAGCAGGCCGCCGCTGCTGCCGGGCGCTGGCGTGGTCTGCGTAAAGACCGTCCACGACAGCCCGCCGAAACCACGCGCGACCAGAGTCCACAGGATCGCCGCGAGGAACGCCAGCCCGATCGCGGTGGCAACCCCGGAAGCGCCCAGCGCAATCGACGCTTTGATGCGTCGTGTGCGGATGCTCATATGCGCGCACCCCGTCGCTCGATCTGCAGCAGCAACAGTCGCGCCGCGGCGATGATCGTGAAAGTGATGATGAACAGCAACAGGCCGAGCGCGATCAGCGACGAGGTATAGAGAGTGCCGACTGCCTCGGTGAATTCGTTGGCGATACTGGCGGAAATGGTCGTACCCGGGGCCAACAGCGAGGTCGAGATGCGGTGCGCGTTGCCGACCACGAAGGTCACCGCCATCGTCTCACCCAGTGCGCGGCCGAGGCCGAGCATGATGCCGCCGATGACGCCGGCACGTGAATTGGGCAGCACCACATCCCAGATGACTTCCCACTGCGTGGCGCCCAGCCCGTAAGCGGCTTCCTTCAGCGATCGCGGCGTCGCCAGAAAGACTTCGCGCATCACTGAGGTAATGAAGGGCAACACCATCACGGCGAGCACGATCCCAGCGGTGAACAATCCGATGCCGAATGGCGGACCGCGAAACAGTTTGCCGAGCAATGGCAGATCGCCCAGCGTGTCGATCAGAAACGGCTGCACCGTGTGTTGCAGGATCGGCGCCAGCACGAACAGACCCCAGATGCCATAAACAATGCTCGGCACCGCCGCCAGCAACTCGACGCAAGTGGCAATCGGCCCGCGCAGCCACAGCGGACAGGTCTCTGTGAGAAACACCGCGATGCCGAACGACAACGGCACCGCGATCAGCATCGCCACCAGCGATGTGATCAGGGTGCCGTAGAGCGCCGCCAGTGCACCGAACTGCTCAGTGACCGGATTCCACACTTCCCGGGTCAGAAACGCGAACTGAAAGGTTTTGATGGCCGGCCAGCCGCCGTCGCACAGCGCCACCATCACGCCCGCGAGCAAAATCAGCACCAGCGCCGCTGAACCGATCGTCAGCCAGCGGAATACGACCTCCGCGCCAGCCTCGCGTTTGAGCTGCGCGTGAAATGGCAGAGTCGTCGCCGACATAACGGGATCGAACCCTTAGCGCCGTCGTGGCTGCGGTGCCTGGGGCTACTTCGCCGGCCAGGCAGCCTTACCGCCGACCTTCAACGAGGCAGCCCAGGTCTTCTCGACCAGCTTGCTGACTGACTCCGGGATCGGCACATAGTCCAGATCCTCAGCCATCTTGGTGCCGCTCTTGTACGCCCAGTCAAAGAATTTCAGGGCAGCGCTTGTGTTGGCGTCTTTGCTGTCCGCATGCATCAGGATGAAGCTCGCGCCGGTGATCGGCCAACTCGCAGCTCCTGCCTGATCGGTGAGAATCAGGTAGTACCCTTCCGCCTTCGCCCAGTCGGCGCTGCTGGCGGCGGCCTGGAACGCTTTGGCTTCCGGTGCGACGTACTTGCCGTCGTGATTCGCCATCCGCACATAGGTCATATGCGTCTGCTTCACATACGCATACTCGACGTAGCCGATGGCGCCACTGGTTTGTGTGGTCTGGTTGGCGACACCCTCGTTGCCCTTGGCACCAATGCCCGACGGCCACTGGACTGAGGTGTTGGCGCCGACCTTCTGCTTGAAGCTCGGGCTGACCTTGGAGAGGTAGTCCGTGAACAGGAAGTTCGTTCCCGAGCCGTCCGATCGCGTGACCGGAGCGATGTCGAGCTTCGGCAGATTCAGGGACGGATTGAGCTTCTTGATGGCCGGATCGCTCCAGCGCGTGATCTCACCCAGAAAGATCGCTGCCAGGGTTGCCCCGTCCAGTTGCACATCGCCGGGCTTGATCCCAGGAATGTTCACGACCGGTACGACGCCACCGATCACCATCGGCCATTGGACGAGTCCGTTCTGCTTCAGGTCAGCCGGTTCCAGGGGCTTGTCGGAAGCACCGAAGGTCACCGTGCCCGCTTCGATCTGCTTGATGCCGCCGCCCGAACCGATCGACTGATAATTCAGCCCTACTCCGGTCTGCGCCTTATAGGCTTCGGCCCACTTGGCATAGATCGGATACGGAAAGGTCGCTCCGGCGCCTGAAATATCATCCGCCTGTGCGTGACCGACGAACGCACCCGATAGTGCGACCGCAGCGATACCGGCGCACATCAATATGCGACCAGACCATATGCGACCAGACCATGACCCAGGAGTCGAAGGTACGAAGAAGTTCATCAGTGCTTCCTCTCTCAAAGATATCTGATAGGTAAGAAAAGAACGTGCGCGGGGTTCAGGGCCGGTGCAAACGTTGGCCACCCCCTTACCTGTCTCTCGGTCCCCCGGGCCGCAGCAGTCTGTGTACTTTCTGTGACAGCGCGGCGACATTGGTGTGTCAGTTGTATGACAACATTGCGGTGAAGGGAAAACCCTTTGTATTTGATAACTTACGGGTTCGGCGCAACACTACTGACCGCATGAACCGGCACGGAATGTCCGAATGCGCCTGCTGATCGTTGAAGATGACCCGAAGCTGGCGGACTTCCTGGCGCGGGGTCTGCGGGCCGAGCGCTTCGCAGTGGATGTCGCGCCCGACGGGCAGCAGGGGCAAAGCTTTCTAGAGTCTTACGCTTACGATTTGCTGATTCTCGATCTGATGCTGCCACGGCTCAGCGGCACCGCATTGCTTCAGTGGCTGCGCCAACGCCGCGCCGCCCTGCCCGTGCTGGTACTGACTGCGCGGGATGCCACGGAGGATAAGGTCAAGCACTTTGAAGCCGGCGCCGATGACTATCTGACCAAGCCGTTCGACTTCGCCGAGCTGGTAGTCCGGGTGCGCGCGCTCCTGCGGCGCAGTCCGGTCGAACGTGCCGATGTGCTTCGGATTGCGGACCTGGAGTTGAACCGCCTGACACAACAGGTGCGACGCGGCGGGCAG
>DATMRM010000199.1:0-2881 GCA_035566155.1 Steroidobacteraceae bacterium
CGAGTTTCCAGTGAGCGGCCGACATCAGCCCTTCCCAGATCGCGCCTTCATCGAGTTCGCCGTCGGAGAACAGCGTGTAGACGCGGGCATCCGAGCCTTTGCGCTTCAGGCCCAGGCAGCGGCCCACTGCGATCGTCAATCCCTGCCCGAGCGAGCCGCCGGACATCTCCATCCCGGGCGTATAGCTCGCCATACCGGACATCGGCAGACGGCTGTCGTCACTGCCATAGGTTTCCAGTTCTTCGTCGGCGATGATGCGGGCCTCGATCAGCGCGGCGTACAGCGCGATGGCGTAGTGACCGTTCGATAGCAGAAAGCGGTCGCGGCCTTCCCATTCGGGGTCGTCGGCGCGATAGCGCATGGCGCGGAAATAGGCGACGGCGAGGACATCGGCGATATCGAGCGCCTGGCCGATATAACCCTGCCCCTGCACTTCGCCCATGCGCAGCGCGTTGCGGCGAATCTGATAGGCGTGCTCCGCGAGTTGGGCGTACGGCGCGGTTTCGCTAGTGGTCACTGTTTGTCTCCTTATGGATCGCTTTGCAGGGGCCGCTGTGATGCCGATCCCAGTGACTCAAGCGTAATCTCGCGCTCACACGCGCTCAAACGAATTAAGATGGGCCAATGGATGAATTCAATTCACCTTGATGCTGCCATGCACAATCGCGTCACCTTCAAGTCGATACAGGCATTCGAGGCCGCCGCGCGGCTCTCGTCGTTTGCGCTCGCAGCAGACGAACTGTTTGTCACGCCCTCGGCCATCAGCCATCAAATCAAGCTGTTGGAAGAGCAATTGAGCATTCGTCTGTTCCATCGGCTGCACCGTACGGTGATCCTGACGGACTATGGGCGGCAATACGCTGAGGAAATCACCGCGGCGTTCGCGCGGATCGACTCAGCCACCCGCGAGATCGGGCGCGCCGCCAAGAGCGACATCCTCACGATCCATTGCACGCCCAGTTTTGCGACTCAATGGCTGATGCCGCGCATCGCGCGTTTCAGTGCGGCGCATCCGGATATCGACGTGCGCTTGAATGCCTCTTCAGAGGCGGTGGATCTGATCTCGGAAGCGGTGGATATCGACATCCGCTACGGTCCGAGAAAGTTGCAGCCGGCCGGCACAATGGTGCTCGAATTGCCACCCGAGACGATCGTGCCGTTGTGCTCGCCCGCGCTGATGGCTGGAGAGCATCCGCTGCGCAGCGTCGCGGATTTACCGCACCATGCGCTGATTCATAGCGAGGGGTGTCTGGTCGGATGGCGAGACTGGATGCGTCTTTATCGCAAGACGCGGCTCGATATTGGACGCGGTCCGCGTTTCGATCGATCGTTCATGGCGATCAGCGCGGCAGTGGACGGCTTGGGCGTCTGCCTCGAAAGCCTGCTTCTGGCGCAGCGTGAACTGGAAACGGGGCGACTGGTGGCGCCGTTCGGCCTGGAAGGACTTCCAGTACATGGCTATACGCTGAACCTGCTGAAGTCTCGCGCCGAATTGCCGAAGCTGCATAGCTTCCAGGATTGGCTGTTTGCGGAACTTGAGAAGTGATGCGCGTGCGGCACTGATCCGGTGATGCGCAATGCGCTGCCGGTGACAGTGCCGACTACCGGCCTTTAAGGTTTGCCTTTGAGGGTGAACGGCGCAAGCAGTGACCGCACGTCGACCTGCTGCCCCTGAAGCAGAAGCAGCCTCGCGTGAAGCACCGTGTTCTCAAGAACGAGCTTAGCGGTGCTCAGCAGATACAGCGCGTGGATATCGGAGATCGACATGTTGCCTGCTTCGACCTGGTGGTGACGCTCGACAAGTGAACTCATGACGAGCCGCCTGAGTTCCTGTTCTCCAAATGGAAGGTCCGCGTAGTCGATCGGGTCGTCGGCTTCTACTTCCCGCAGCAGTTCCACCAGCGTTTCAGTGCTCACGTCCATGTGCAGGCTCCACGTTGTCGTTCAAGACCAGCATAGCCAAACAGAGTCACCAGCACTGACAGCCTACCGTTTCTATTTAAGGGAGTCCAGCTTGAGCAGAGCAGTAGAATGCTCCGGATACGGAGGGGCACGCCATGGCAAGAATAACGAGTGTCGGCATTGAACAACTGCGGCCGCTGCAGGCAACGGTCGGCATGCTGGAAGTCGATGCAAAACGAAAGCGCCTGCTGGCCATGGATGCAAAGTCTTTGAAAGACTTTCTGAAAAGCGCACCGATTCCCACCGTCATCGGCAAGCATGACAGGCACTATGTCATCGACCACCACCATCTCGCGCGTGCGCTGTGGGATGGCGGTATCGCGAAAGCGTTCGCCGAGGTCGTAGCGGACCTGTCGCGGCTGCCGGACGCGAAGTTCTGGGACACCGTGATTGAAAGGCGCTGGGTGCATCCCTACGATGAACGCGGCATCCTGCGAGCCATTTCCTCGATCCCCGATGAGGTTTCCGCCCTCACGGACGATCCGTACCGCAGCCTCGCCGCATTCGTGCGCGACGCGGGCGGCTATCTGAAGACACCGGAACCCTTCGCCGAATTTCAGTGGGCGGACTTTTATCGCACACGTATGCCGGTCTGGACGAGCGAGTCGCAGTTCAAGGCAGCAGTGGAGCAGGCAGTCCACCTTGCGTGGAGCCCCGACGCCCGGACACTGCCGGGTTTCAAGTCCCGCCGCGCGAAATAGCGTCGAGATAGTCGCCGGCAAAGAAACCGTTCGACGCCCCGAAAAGTAAGTCGCTGGAGCGTCGAACCGCAGCGAAGAGCAACTTATCCGTGTCGCTTCTTCTTCAACTCGATCGTTTCGAATAACTCATAGTTCTGCGTCGGTGTTTGGTCCGCACCCGGCGCGTGATAGTAGTTCATCGTTATCGTGGTCTCGCCACCCGGATGGCCCGGATCATG
>DATMRM010000200.1:0-2905 GCA_035566155.1 Steroidobacteraceae bacterium
GTAGCTGGCGATGCTCATCAGCTTGCGCTGCATGAGCGGTACGAGACCCCCGAGCCAGGCATTGCCGGCCAGCAATAGCTGCCCGCAGGAAACCGAGCCGTTTTCGGTGTGCACCTGAACCCTGCCGGCCGAACGCTCGAACTTCAGTACACGACTGCCCTCATGAATCCTCACGCCCGCCTGCGCGGCCGCTCGCGCGAGGCCGAGGGTATAGCGCAATGGATGCAGATGACCGCACAGCGGATCGTACAGCGCACCCCGATAGCGCGACGTCGCGAGCAGATCGCACAGCTCTGCATGCTCGATCAGCCGCGTGCCGCTGTAGTCGTATTTGTGTGCCAGCTCGTGCTGCCAGGTCTGCAGTGCTCGCCACTGGCGCGGTTTGATCGCGGCGAACATCTCTCCGTCAATCCACTCGCAGTCGATCCGATGGCGCTCGATGCGCTGTCGCAGCAGAGCGATGCCGGCGAGGGAGATATCCCAGATCCTGCGCGCGTCCTCGAAGCCCACCCACTGCTCGAGATCGGCCTGATCGGCGGATAGACCGAAGATGACCTGTCCGCCGCTGCGCCCGGAGGCGCCCCAGCCGATGCGTTGTGCTTCCAGCAGCACCACCTGATAGCCACGCTCGGCCAGAGCCAGTGCCGCCGAGCATCCGGCGATGCCACCGCCGACCACACAGACATCGGTGCTGGCGCCTGCGGAAAGCGGCGCGAAGGGCGCGCTCCGCGGCGCCGTTGCCGCGTAGTAGCTATCAACATAATCTGAATCGAGCGCCGTGCTCATCGGTGACTATTGCCAGAAATAATTATAAAAATCAACAGTTTGACATTCAAACGGAGCCGCGGGAGTCCGTCCAAAACAAGCCCTGCTCGACGGCACTCACCCGAGAGCTATGGTCTAATGCTTACCACACAAAGCCTGATGGATCGGCGCAATCTGTATATCCGTACAGCTCTTGTCCCGGGCCACGTCATCATGAGTTCGAAACGACCAGTCATTGGTGTCCCGGCTGACCGGCGAATGATCGGTGCGCATCCGTTTCATGCGGTCGGTGAGAAATACCTGACCGCGATTCTGGAGGCCGCCGATGCGGTGCCGCTGATCATTCCGGCGCTGGCCGCGCAGATCAGGGCCGAGGAGCTGCTCGAGCGGCTCGATGGTTTGCTGCTCACCGGCAGCCCGTCGAACGTCGAGCCGCATCGCTACGGCGGCGAACCCAGTGCTCCCGGCACCCGGCATGACCCGCATCGTGACGATGCCACGCTGCCGCTGATACCGCGGGTGATCGAGGCGGGCGTGCCGCTGCTCGGTATCTGCCGCGGATTTCAGGAGATGAATGTCGCGCTCGGCGGCTCACTGTGGCAGAAGCTGCAGGAGGTGCCTGGCAACCTGGATCATCGCGACGATCCCAAGCTCGAACTCGAACAGCAGTACGCGCCGGCGCACGACGTGCTGCTCGAACCCGGTGGCGTATTGCGGCGGCTGGCTGGCACCGATCGCATCAGAGTCAATTCGTTGCACACCCAGGGCGTGCGTGAGCTGGCCAAGGGGCTGGCGGTCGAGGCGCGCGCACCGGACGGCGTGATCGAGGCATTTCGCGTGCGGGATGCCCGCAGTTTTGCGCTCGCGGTGCAGTGGCACCCTGAGTGGCGCGCGAGCGGCAATCCGTTTTCGCGCGCACTGTTTGCGGAGTTCGGCGCAGCCTGTCGCGGGCGCACCTGACATCGTCAAGCCGATCAGGGCGCGCCTTTAGGATGGCGCGCGACGAACCAATAAAGGTGATCTATGGCAACCGAGATTCAACAGTTCTTTCGCGATCACGGCATCGCGGAAGTTGAAGCGATCATTCCCGACATGGCGGGCATCGCGCGCGGCAAGATCATGCCGGCGGAGAAGTTTGCGGAAGACGAAGGCATGCGTCTGCCCGAGAGCATCTTTCTGCAGACCGTGACTGGTGACTATCCGCCGGATACCACAGAGGCGATGAGCCAGGCCGAGATCGACATCGTTCTGAAGGCCGATCCGAAGACCGTGCGCGTCGTGCCCTGGGCGGCCGAGCCTACCGCGCAAGTGATTCATGACTGTTTCTATTCCGACGGGCGGCGGGTGATGATGGCGCCGCGGCATCTGCTGCGGCATGTGCTCGAGCTGTACGCGCAGCGTGGCTGGGAGGCGGTGGTCGCACCTGAGCTCGAGTTCTATCTGATCGAACCGAACACCGATGCCGACTATCAGCTCAAGCCCCCGGTGGGCCGATCCGGTCGCTCCGAGTCGGGCCGGCAGTCGTACAGCATTGCCGCGGTCAACGAATTCGATCCGCTGTTCGACGACATCTATGCCTTCTGCGAAGCGCAGGACATCGAGATCGATACGCTGATTCACGAGGACGGCCCGGCGCAGATGGAAATCAACCTGCTGCACGGCGAGCCGATGGATCTGGCCGATCAGGCGTTTCTGTTCAAGCGCACGGCGCGCGAGGCGGCGCTGCGTCACAAGATGTACGCCACCTTCATGGCGAAGCCGCATGCGAAAGAGCCCGGCAGCGCCATGCACATCCACCAGAGCATTCTCGACAAGAAGACACGCAAGAACATCTTCAGCGGCGAAGATGGCACGCCGTCGGCGCTGTTCTTCTCGCACATTGCCGGATTGCAGCGCTACATCCCGGCGGCGATGTCGCTGTTCTGCTCCAACGTCAATTCCTATCGACGCATGACGCGCTATCTGTCTGCGCCAATCAATGTGCAGTGGGGCTATGACAACCGCACGGCCGGGTTGCGCGTGCCGATGTCGCCGCCGGAGGCCCGCCGCATCGAGAATCGCGTCGGTGGCGCTGACGCGAATCCCTACATTGCGATCGCCGCTTCGCTGGCGTGCGGTTATCTCGGTATGGTGGAGGGCC
>DATMRM010000201.1:0-3721 GCA_035566155.1 Steroidobacteraceae bacterium
CGCCTTGTCGCGCGCCAACGAGCGCAGGACTCCGAACCCCGACCCGCTGCGCAGATGCAGGTCCAGGATCAGCACGTCCGGCACCGCAGCGTTGATCTGCGTCAGCGCGTCGGTCTCGGTCTGGACGGTATCGATGAGATCGACATCCGGCAGCCGGCGGATGAGTTCGGCGAGACGGCCCGCCAGCAGCGACGAATCTTCGACGAGCAACACGCGCAGGGACGGCCTATCCGACATCGCTGATCAGCCCATCCTGCATTGGGGAGCACATCCTATTGTGGTGCCTGCGCCAATCGCCCACAGCCACCCTGAAGCACAGACAATAATGCCGCAGTGCGACAACGAATGCAGGATTGCGCCCTCGCGGACTGTCAGCGCTTCCCGACGGCCGCACGGGATTTACTGCACCAGTCCGTTACGCAATGCGTAGGTCGTAAGATCTGCGTTCGTATCGAGATTCATCTTCTCAAGGACCCGCGCCCGGTACGTGCTAACGGTCTTCACGCTGATAAACAGCTCCTGGGCAATCTCCGATACGGAGCGTCCCACCGCTAGCTTGCACAGGATCTGAAACTCGCGTTGCGACAGCGAGGCGTGCAGTGGCTGGTCGGTAGGCTCATCCAGAGCTGTGACCAACATCTCACTCAACGTAGCGCTGACGAAGCGACGCCCCGCCAGTACCGTGTGCACCGCTCGCATGAATTCTTCCGGCGCCTGATCTTTCGCAAGATAGCCCGAAGCACCGGCGCGCAGCACATTTATGGCGTACTGCTTCTCTGCGAACCCACTCATCACGAGAACGCGCGTATCAGGATGCCCGGAGCGGATGTGGCGCAGAATATCGATGCCACTGCGATCGGGCATATTTATGTCAAGAATCACCAGGTCCCAGTTGCCCTCGCGCAGCTGCTGCAGCGTTTCAGCTCCCGTTCCCGTCTCGCCGATCTTCTCGATGGTACGGTCCTGCTCCAGGTAGTGCCTTAGTCCGGTCCTGATCATCGCGTGATCATCGGCAATTAATATGCTTGGCATTGACCCTCCCGATCGCGCTAGTAGGACGTGGATAACCCGTACGGTAGGCGTGACAGTACCTGCTGCGCCGATTTTCAAGCGTACGCCTTCCGCCTGTCCGAGTGTAGGCCTGCTCCTACAATGTCCTACGCGACGGAAAATCGGCGCGCCGGCGCTCCGGGCACTTATGGCGCCCGCCGATGGCCGGGGCGAAGCGTCGGGAGTCACCGACGGTTGTTTCGTCCTGATGAGATGTGGGGCGCGCGACACCGCACCGGCCAGGCCGCAAGAAGCACCGTTCATGCACCGTTAATGTAACTCTTCGCTACTTCTCGCGGTCGCGTTCATCGTGCGTATGCAAGCAGCGACAGCGGACGCGTGTTGTCTGCGTGCAGCGAATACATGTTGGTGGTGCGACACCTGTACTCGTACGTACCGGCACACTCGGGCGTGGTGTCATTTACTTAATGAGAAGAACGCGAACGCTGCGACGGCGCACCCGTAGGTCGCAGCCTACGATTGATGATGGTGAGCGGGGACGGCTAAGCCGACGCGCGGCGGGCAACATCCTACGCATTCCGAACGCGCATGCAGGACCGAAGAGATGAAAAACGATCAGATCCTCGCTTGTGTACTGACAGCTTCTCTTGTCACTCCCGTGTGGAGCGTCGCGGTGGAGCCAGACCTGGACCGCGCCACGGCCGTGCAGTTCGTCGAGGATTCCGCCATCACGGCGGCTATCAAGACCAGATTGGCCGAAGGACAGTGGAGCAGCCTCACGCAGCTGGACGTCGGCACCGACCGCGCGGGCACCGTGTGGCTGAGTGGCACTGCGAAGACTCAGGAAGCGGCCGAGCGAGCGGTGGAGATGGCCCGCGACACTGATGGGGTCGTCCAGGTAAGAAGTCACATCGTGGTCAATCGAGACTCAAAGTAGCGACGCCACGTACGGCCCCTCGTGCGGTGCACGGACGCACCAGGCTTTGCCAGCGAGGGCCAGGAACGGGGCGGCGATTTTCGCCGCCCCGTTCATGAGGGAAGGCGGCACGAGCAGGGACTTAATAATGCAGGCACGCCCGGAAGACCCTGTCGAGAGCATGCGCATTCCGCGCGGCAACGGGGAGGCATGGCTGCATTCGGACACAGAGGATCCGCCGCGCGCGCGTGAGCTCATAAGCGCCCGCGCACTGGCGCGTCCCCTGTGGATTCTTGCCAGCTGTGCGTTGCTGGTGGCTTTACGCCAGACGCGCGAGGTTCTCATCCCGCTCATGCTGGCCATTCTTTTCACCCTCATCCTGTCCGGCATCGTCGAGGCCTTGCGCCGTCGTCACGTGCCCAGGGGTGTGAGCGCGCTCATCCTGTTGCTCGCTTGCGGATTCGCTCTGGGGGGCGCTGTCAATGCGCTCTCGGCACCGGCGCAGGAATGGATGCAGAACGCACCTCGTGTGCTGCGCGTGATTCAGCATCGGGTTCGGCCCGCACGCGCGCTCGTCTCCCGGCTCAGCGACCTGGCCGCGCGTACGTCGGCATTAGCAGACGGCGGCGCTGAGGCACGCGCCGCGCCGGCGAACGCCGCCAGCGGCGGGGTGACGGCGATCGATGTTCTGGCGGAGACCGGCTCGGTCCTCGCAGGGGTTGTCGCGGTGACGGCGCTTACTTTGTTGCTGCTGTCCGCCGGCCCGGGTACGTTGGCGCGGATGACGGCGGCTCTGGGGGAAGATCTCCACGCGGTGCAGGTACTGCACACTATCGACGCGATCCGCGTGGCCCTAGGCCGCTACTACGGCACGCTGGCACTTATCAACCTGAGCCTAGGTGCCGCTACCTCAGTGGCAATGTGGCTCCTGCACATGCCTAACCCGATGTTATGGGGGGCGCTGGCGGCGGTGCTGAACTTCATCCCTTATCTGGGTTCCGCGGTGACGCTCCTCGTCGTGAGCGTGGTCGCGTTGGTCAGCTTTGACTCGATCCCCCATGTGCTTCTGGTGAGTGGCACTTATCTGGCCCTTGCGACCATCGAAGGCCAGATCGTTGAACCGATTTTCTTCGGTCATCGTCTGGACCTCAATCCCATCGTCGTGTTTGTGGCCCTGTGGCTGGGCGGCTGGCTGTGGGGAATCGCCGGGGTGCTGTTCGCCCTGCCGGTGTTGCTGGCGATGAAGGTAGCCGCATCCCAGAACGGCGAACACGGGGTTCTGGTGCGCTTCCTCGGACCGGCCCGTGCTGCGTGGCTCGACGGGAAGAACGCGACCCGCGCGGAAATTCCCAGTGTGCTTGACGCGCGCCGGCGCGCGCGCTAAGGACCCGCGCTCGCCTAACAAGGCTCATCCATACTCATGGCGGCCAGACAGATAGCGGAGGCTTGCGAGGGGTAGGTGTGCATCACGCGACCCAGGCGGCGCAGTCCGATGCCGCTGTGCATGGCGACGCAGACCTCGTTGATCATTTCACTGGCGCGCGAAGCCACGATAGTGGCGCCGATGATGCGGTCGTGGCCCTCGACGACGTGTAACTTCACAAAACCGGTGTCCTGCCGGTCAGTGATCGCGCGATCTATGTCCTGCATCATCATGGTGTAGGTCTTGACGGGGACGGACTTTTCCCGTGCCTCCCAGATCTGCAGGCCGACGTGGGCTATCTCGGGAATGCAAAACGTACACCACGGAATGATGAGTCCGCTGTAGCGCAGACGCTGGCGCAGCAGCGCATT
>DATMRM010000202.1:0-3135 GCA_035566155.1 Steroidobacteraceae bacterium
GCATCCCGATCACGAGCGCAGCGAGGTCGCCGAGATGGACCTGCGTGTCCGGGCGCTGCGAACGGTGCTTGCCCAGAAAGGGTATATCGATCCTGCGGCTCTGGATGTCCTGATCGACGCCTATGAAACGAAAATTGGCCCGCGCAACGGCGCGCGCGTCGTCGCACGGGCGTGGGTCGATCCGGTGTTTCGCAAATGGCTTCTGGAGGATGCGACCGCTGCCATTGCTTCGCTGGGGTACGCAGGCCGGCAGGGCGAATACATCGTTGCGCTTGAGAACACGGAGTCGCGCCACAACATGGTCGTCTGCACCCTCTGCAGCTGTTATCCATGGCCCGTTCTTGGGCTGCCTCCGACTTGGTACAAGAGCGCGCCATACCGCGCGCGTGCGGTAAGGGATCCACGCGGCGTATTGGCCGAATTCGGTGTCACTGTGCCTGAATCGACTGAAATTCGTGTCTGGGACTCGACGGCCGAGGTGCGCTACCTGGTGATACCGCGACGCCCCCCAGGGACGGAAAACATGTCCGAGGACCAGCTCGCGGACTTGGTCACGCGGGACTCGATGATCGGCACGGGACTGCCGCAGTCTACAGACACTCGCTCATGAACTATCGATCCTACGCAGACTTAGGTGGCGAGGAGGGACACGGCCGAATTGTTTCTGAGCCCGAGGGTGAGTTGTTCCATGCCCCCTGGGAGCGACAGGCCTTGGCGCTGACTCTCGCGATGGGGGCCACCGGTGCTTGGAACAACGATATGAGCCGCAGTGCCCGGGAGACCCTGCCTGGCTACCGCTCGCTGAGCTACTACGAAATCTGGATCAGCGGTCTCGAGAGACTGTTGATCGCACATAGCCTGGTTGGCACGGACGAAATCGCCGCAGGCGCGACGCTGCATCCGGCACGATCGGGACTGCGGGTTTTGCAAGCGGGTGCCGTGCCAGCGACGCTGGCGAGGGGAGCACCCACGCAACGGCCGGCTACGCGACCGGCACGTTTTGCCGTAGGCGAACAGGTGCGCACGCGCGCCGCCGCGGTCGGCCATCATACGCGGCTCCCGAGTTACGCTCGAGGCAAGGTCGGTCGCATTGATCAGGTGCGCGGTGTGCACGTATTCGCTGACACAAATGCGCAGGGACTCGGTGAACAGCCGCAGTGGCTGTACACGGTGGTTTTCAACGCGTGTGAGTTGTGGGGTAGTGACGACGCTCGGGGCCAAAGCGTGTCGATCGATGCATGGGAGCCGTATCTGGAGCCTCTGTCGTGAACGACGCACCCGCTGTTCTTCCTGCCCAGCGAGACCGCAGTGGTCCCGTGTTTCGCGAGCCATGGGAAGCGCAAGCGTTTGCAATAACGCTCGCGCTGCATCAGCGGGGTCTCTTCAGCTGGTCGGAATGGGCCCAGGCACTGGCTGCGCAGATCAGGGCGGCACAAGCCGCGGGCGATGCTGACCTCGGCGGTACCTATTACCGTCACTGGCTCACGGCCCTCGAGATGCTGGTCGCAGCCAAAGGCGCGAGCTCGATCGAAGAGCTGAGCCGGTACCAGCGGGCGTGGAGCCGCGCGGCCGATCGCATACCGCACGGGTGGCCGATCGACCTGGAACCCGAGGATTTGTCCAATTCCTGATTCCAGGAATCATTTCTCGCAGAGCATCGATCTGGATCTTGGCCTGAGTGGGGTCGAGGACTGACGAAGGGCCAACAGAAGTGCTGTCAGGCGACCCGACCGCCAACGGGTTGACGATCTTGAGCCTGCGATCGTTCGGCCGGCGTTCAGATCCTCGCTTGTGTGGCTTGCATCTTCTGAACAACAAGTCAACCGCGTACTGGGCAAATGCCTGGATGAATTCGAGGCGCACCCCGCGTGCGGAATGCGCCCCCTAAAGTGCCCCTCAGCGCACGCCGCCACCGGCAAGCAACTGCTCTCCGGTCAACCAGTGTGAGTCATCCGAGGCCAGGAACACCGCAATCGACGCGATGTCGTCCGGCTGACCGATGCGACCCAGCGGGGTGTTTGCGACGGCGCCGGCTTCAAAATCGGAGCCGATGAAGCCGGCCGCGTGAGTGCCTTCGGTTTCCACCATGCCCGGGTTCAGCGCGTTAACGCGAATCTTGCGCGCGCCAAGTTCACGCGACAGCACCCCGGTGATCGCATCCACCGCTCCCTTGGTGCCGGTGTATACCGCGCTTCCGGGAGGCGTGATGCGAGTAACGACGGACCCGATGTTGATGATGCTGGAGCCTTCGCCAAGGTGCTTGACCGCCGCCTGGGTCGTCAGCAGCATGCCGAGCACATGCCTTGTCGGATCCTGTGCGCGTCGCAATCTATGCGGAGCTGGCGGCTTCGGCAGGCGCCACGATCTGCTCGAACTTTCACCAGGTCAGCGACCGTAGCATCCTCAATTCCACGCTTTCACAACATTTCAGGGCGCTCAGGGAAGCGGGATTGGTCCGCAGCGAACGGCACGGGGTGGAGATGCGCAACGTCAGCCGCTGCAAGGAGATTGAGCGGCGCTTCCCCGGATTAATCGCCGCAATTCTGAACGCGCATAGCGTCCAGGCGACAGGCCGAGCTGGTGATGTGAGGCGGAAGCCGGCCGGCCGGAGGGCGAAAGCTGTTTAGTGAATGGTGGGCGGTACTTAACGTCACGATCGAACTGTCCCAGAAATGTCCCAGACACGCGATCCGGACGGGCTACCTGTGGCCCGAACCGGAAGTCGGGACTGTCCGCAGGCGCAGCCTACTTGCCGGTGCCGGTCGCAGGGCCGGGCGTTATCGCTCTGTGGCTTTGCTTTCAAGTACGCGATCACGTCGACGCGATCGTGTGCCTGCATGAGCCGAAAGTATATCTTGCTACCAGCAGCGGATGCGCCCCGAGGCCACGATTCGTGGCCTCGGGGCGCATCTTTTCCTGGAGTACCGTCAGGTCCGATCTATCGATCATCAGCATCGCGACCAGTGGAAGCGGGCACCGCAGGGGCGACCGCGACGCGGAAGCCTGTTAGGACCCAGGCTCGCTGACTCGGTGCGAAGCGCGGTGCGAGCAATCCGTCGTTGATCTCACGCGAGACAGCAAAGCGGTTAAATGCGGTTGCTGGGAGAAACAGCCGCGTATTGTCCGGAAAGCCGT
>DATMRM010000203.1:0-5606 GCA_035566155.1 Steroidobacteraceae bacterium
CCGGTGAGCCATCTTTGGGGATGCCGAGCGTCGCCACGCTGCTGGTGTATACGACGCGTTCGACACCCGCCCTACCCGCAGCCACCAACATCGCGCGCGTGCCTTCGACATTGGTCCGATAGAGTTGCTCCGGATCACGCACACCCAAGCGATAGTCTGCCGCAACGTGAAACAGCGCCTTGCAACCCGCGAGCGCCCGGTCGAGTGAGCTGGTATCCGCCAGGTCGCCGATCGACACCTCCAGCGTCAGATCGCGCAGATTGGTTCGATCGGAGTGAGGCCGGGCCAGCCCTCGGACTTCCCACCCATCATTCAGCAGCGCCCTGACTACCGCTGCGCCGACGAAACCCGTTGCTCCGGTCACCAGCGCTCTCATGACACCGAGGCTTCGCGCAACGAACGGCTCTGACCGACCGCGCGCAACGCGGACTTCGCGACTCGGAAACGTCGAGCCAACCGGATGACGTCAACGATCTCAGCAGGAGCTCGCGTCAAGGCTGCGATCAAACGCCAGACTCGCAGTTCGCCCGAGCCGCCTGCGGCCATGACCGCAGCTGGCAAGACATCGGTCGCTGTGTCGACGATCACCCGCGCGATCAGAAATGGCAGTCCATGCGCCGTCGCGACCCGGGCGACCGCGGCGCTCTCCATATCGACGGCCATCGCACCTGATTCGCGAAACATCGCCTGCTTCGCAGCGATGTCACTGACCTCTCGGAGGCTGGTCAGCATTTTGCCTGCGGCGACTGGCCGGAAGGCCACCAGTGCGATCGCGACCCGATTGCGCCATGCATCGGAGGTTGGGAATCGCTCGCTGCCCGCCGCCAAGACTTCGGCGGGCAGAAAAATCGTGCCCGCTTTCACATCCGGATCGAGTCCTCCAGCCAGCCCAAAGCTAACCAAGGCGTCGGCTCCCTCGTTGATGAGTGCAAGCGCCGCATCCTTGGCAGCGGTGTTGCCGATACCGCTGACGTTCAGCAGAGTGCCGTCCTCGAGTCCGAAAGGACACCCGCGGTGCGGGATGATCGGTGTCAGCGCGCGAGCCTCAGTGGCGAGCGCCGCGACGATACCGACTCGACTCAATGCGTCGTTCCGGGACGCGTGGCATTGCGGTATGCAGCGAGCGCCCACAGCGGAAAATACGCGCAATAGCCGTGGTAACGCAGATAGAACACGCGTGGGAATCCGGGCGCTGTGAAGTGCGGGTCACTCCATAGACCATCGGCTTGCTGCGTTCGCATCAGGTAGTCGATGCCGCGCCGCACGTGTACCGACCCGGTCTCCCCTGAAGCAATCAGAGCCAGCAACGCCCAGGCTGTTTGGTGGGGTGTGCTGGCGGGCTGCCGACGGTCGCCTTCCAGGCGATAGCCATCGTTGCTCTCACCCCAGCCGCCGTCCGAGTTCTGTTGACCGGCAAGCCAGCTTACCGCACGCCGGACCGCAGGGTCGTGGCCGCTCACACCTGCCAACGCGAGCGCACACAGGACGGACCAGGTCCCATAGATATAGTTGGTACCCCACCGGCCGAACCAGGATCCGTCGTCCTCTTGTTCGCGACGCAGATACCTGATCGCTCGCTCCAGCGCGGACTTGTCCTGCGCTCTGTCGGCACGCGCCATGGCAGCAACGACCCGAGCCGTCACATCGCTGGTGGGTGGATCGAGCAAGGCACCGTGGTCGGCGAATGGAATCTCATTCAAGTAGTAATAGGTGTTATCGACATCGTAAGCGGCGAAGCCGCCGTTGCTGCTTTGCATGCCAACCAGCCAGTCGAGTGCCCGGGTTATCGTGAAACCATAGCGCGCCGGATCGTCAGCCTGATGCAATGCCCAAACGACAGCCCCGGTGTCGTCGAGATCCGGATAGTGGCCATTACCAAATTGGAACGCCCAGCCGCCGCCCCTCAAGTGTGGACGCCGCTCGCGCCAGTCCCCTGGCTTATCCAGCAACTGCTTGGTTCGCAGCCAATCCAGTCCCCTGCCCCAGGCGGTATGGGCTGTCGCGCCGCCGGTGGCTTGCATCGCCAGGCAGGCCAATGCGCTATCCCAGACCGGCGAAACACACGGTTGGCAATACGCGTTCGTGACGTTGCTGACGACGAGTTTCTCGAGCGCATGTTTCGCGGTCACACGGCGTGGATCATCAGTGGGATAGCCCAGGACGACCATGGCTTCCAGCGCGTTCACCATCGCGGGAAATATGGCTCCCAAACCATCCTCTCCATTCAGTCGCTCGAGCATCCAGCTCTCGGCGCGCTGCATCGCACGTGCTCGTAGCGTTTTAGGGATCACAGGGTCTGCGGCACGACCCACTCGATCCAGGACTCTGAAGACGCGTGCCAGAAAGCTGCCCTGATGGCCCGCGCCGTTAAGATAATTGCGCTCCTTGTCCGGCGGCGTCGTGAAAAGTTCGCGAATACCCACCTTGCGCGGATTTCTCGCCACCGGCTTGCGAGTACACAGAATGAACAGCGGCACCATCACGGCCCGCGACCAGTACGACACCTTGCTGAGGTGAAACGGGAACCAGCGCGGAAACAACATGATTTCCACTGGAATATAGGGGACCGCCCGCCACGGCACCTGCGCAAACAAGGCGAGAGTGATGCGCGTAAAGACATTGGACCGTGCCGCGCCGCCACGCTCGAGGATGGCAGCCCTGGCTCGCGCCATATGCGGTGCATCCGGACTATCGCCCGCCAGCTTCAAAGCCATGTAGGCCTTGACCGAGCAACTCATGTCGAAATCGCCGTTGTGATAGAGAGGCCATCCGTCGTGTTCGCCCTGATGAGCTCGCAGATAGCTGGCAATGCGCGACTGCAACGTGTCATCTATTTCGCCGAGGAAATGCATCATCAGGATGTATTCCGCGGGAATCGTGCAATCGGCTTCCAACTCGAATAGCCAATATCCTTCCGCGCTCTGCTGCGCGACTAAGGCGTCGCGCGCGGCTGCGATCGTATTGTCGAGCGGGAAGGCATCGTCGAGTACTCGCAGGTGCGGTGCACCGGCGTCGGGGCGTGTTGACGGTGTTGTGCCTGGTACCAAGGCACGCTGTGGAACGTTCGGAGTCACGATGCGTTAATTCCCTTCAGGTCGGGGCGCATCGCGCCCGCACGTATCGACACCAGACTTTGGACCGGCGCGCCTTCATCTTCCATGGCTGCGCGCATGCGCGCCGCGCCGGTGAGGCGAACGTCGCACGAGGGTGCCAGAGGCAGCCCACGGGCAGCACGCGCGAACAGTCGTTTCAGCATCCAATTATTACCGACTGCCACGCTGGTCAGCACGCGAGTTACCGTAACCGTCGTACGGGTAACCTTCACCTGCGTGCCGCAGACGAAGGCCGGATTGGCGCTGATCTTGCGCAGCGTCAGTACAGCCAGGCCGATCGCCCACAGGCAGAAGCGGCGAATCCCCGTCTCATCGCGTGGGATCAGCAATGTAAACGTCAAAGCGTTGCGCAGATGAGCGTGCGCGATTCCGATCAGCTCGCGAAGACCGGCCGCGAAGCGCCTATCGTGTTGTTGCGGGGAAAGCTGCGCAACGTCGATGCCATGACGCGCGAAGACCTCTTGTGGCAGCCAGCATGCACCACGCCGCCGATCCTCCCATTGATCTTTCAGGATATTCGTCATTTGCAGCCCCTGTGCAAATGAGGTGGCCAACTCGTAGAGCGCCTCTCGCTGTTGCGCGATCCTTGGCGAGTAACTGCAAAACAGTTCGACCAGCATTTCGCCGACGACTCCGGCAACGTAGTAGCAATAGTCGTCCAGATCGCTTGCAGTGCCAAGACCTTGCAAACTGGCGGATAGCTGGAATTGAGGCATGCCATCGCACATCAGCCGCACGCAGCGCCCGATGGCGGCGCGGCCCGCAGGCTCCAGTCGTTGGGTCACTCGAACGACGCGCTCCATGTTGCGCACCAACTCGCGCTCTGAATCCAAGGTCTGGTTGGACAGCCGACGGGACAGGTCGTTGGCGAGCGCCGAAGGGTCCGCGCTAGCCGACACCACGGCCTTGAATCGCTGCAAATAGGCCAGTGTTTCAGCGGGTGAAAGTGCGGGTTCATCCTCGATTGTGTCAGCGATACGACATAACAGATAGGCGCTGGTCACGGGTCCACGCAACGCAGGGGGCAGTTGTGGAATGGTCAGCGCGAACGTGCGCGAGACCTCGGGCAGGATGCGATCCTGATAACACTCATCGGAATCGGGCGAATCCGAGCGGACCGGCTGCGATATGTCGCCTTCACGCTCGGGGCCAATGGTTGCTTGTAACCCCATGCTTTACTTATAGCGTTCACCGCGCGGCACCGCAACCGTGACCCTTGCGTAGACATACCGCGAGGCGCCTTCAGGTCTAAAACGGATAGTAGATACCCGTGAAGACGGCGACACCCTCGTCGCCATAGCCGACATCGATGTAGCCCACGACGAACGGCCTCGCCAGGCCACGAATGCCCAGCCCGCCTACGGTATGCAATTTCGATAGCGGAATGATGCTGGGCCTGGCGAACACCCTACCGAGGTCCACGAACGGCGCCAATTCGAGCTCAACGTGGGTCGAAATGGCGCTGATACTGGCAACTTGCTGACGTATCTCCGCGCTCGCAGAAAACGCATCGCGATCGTAGAAGCGCCCCGGGCCGAATCCGCGCAACGGCTGGCTTTGGCCGATGTCGCTCTCGGAGCCTCCCAGCGCGCTGAGGGCCCAGAACGGCAGGCGGTGTGTATCGGGGAGGTATCGCAGATCCATGTGCATGGCCAGAACGGTTCTGGCCGTGATCGGAACATAGACGCGGCCGTCTACGCCCGCCTCGCTATATAGAGAATCATTGAAGACGCCGCGGCGACTGGCAAGCCCGGTGTAGATCACCCACTTCATGCCCACCGATGGAATGGTGACACTGTCGCGAGTGTCGTAGACGATCGAAAATCGGTTCAGGATCTCGTTATTGGTTCCCACGCCGAGAATCCGGCCGAAGCGCGTCGTCAGCGAATCAATTCCAGCCAAAGTCCCTGGAAGCACGTCCACTGAACGTGCGAGCGCCGTATAGACCAGTTGCCACGAATGGGTCAGGTTGTAGCCGATCTGCGCCTCGGCGTACTCCTGTTGTTCGGTGTAGTCAGTCTCTGCGATCGCGGGCGAGCTGTTACCGACGCCAAAGAAACGCGGCGTGCCATCGCGGTCATAAACCAGGCTGTAGGTAAAAGACCAAGTGCGGTCGCGCAGAATACCGCTCTGGTACTCGAGGTCCACACCGCGCTCGACACGCTCCTTGGCACCGGCAATGGCTGACCATTGCACGTCGCTCGATGGATAGTCGTAGATACGCGCGTGTCCGCCATATCCAAAGTACGGGTTGTAGAGAAAATCCGGCGCAACGATGCGGCGAATGTCTCCGTTGTCATCGGTATTCAGTTTAACCGCCAGCAACCCCACCGTCGTACCACTGTCCGGATCGGTGGCCACCTCGGGTACTGGCAGGAACGGCGCGATCGCAGGATTGAACCAATAGGACGGACTGAAGACGCTCGGCTTTGGCTCTGGGGCAGGCGGGGTGATCGCGACAGTGGATGGCGGTGCGGTGTTCTGTTCAGCGGC
>DATMRM010000204.1:0-2055 GCA_035566155.1 Steroidobacteraceae bacterium
TGCCTGGTGCAGTATCCGCAGCATGCGCAGCTGTGTGTCGCGATCGGCAACAATCCGGTGGCCGGCGGCTTCATCTATGCGGTCGGCTCATTCGCCAGCGGGGCGCTGGTCACCCACGAGCTGGGTGATCTGGATCTTGAGCATGCCCATCGTCTGGCGGTCGATGTCGCACTGCGCGGCCGCAGCTATCGCTGGATCGCCCCGCTCGAGTCGGAAGGGACCCGCGCGCACACGCGATTCAGCGCCCGGCTCGCCGGCTTCGACGTCGATCCCGACGGTCAGATCGCCGAGCGGCCCGACCACGATTTTCGCGGCTGGCTGTGGCAGGACAGTCGTTGCCTCGGGGAGACGGTCCCGAATGAGTCGGAGGGCTGCCTCAAGCGTTCGTTCTTTTCAGTGCGACTGCCGGTGGGGCTGTTCAGCGAAGAACTGCGCGACAACGCGATCGTCTGGCCGCCAAAGGACCTGGCGCAGATACAGGTGCGTATCCGGGCGCTGGGTCCGGGCGATGGCCCCGCCCTGTTCGACAGCAATCAGCCCGGGGCAAACGCGCCCTTCGCACTGTCGGATCTGAAGGCGCAGCTGCTTGCCGGCGAATCGCTGCGGATCCGCCGTCTCGACACCCAGGTACCCAGCGATGTGATCTCGCTCAGCTACGAGGCGGACGCAGCGGTGAGCGGGCCGCACCTGTTGCACAGGCTGGTCGCCCGCCTGCCGGTGCCAACCGGCGATCAGCCACTGTCGGCCCGACAGATCATCACGACACCGGTGGGCGAGTTCGAGGTGCTGCTGACCGGTGATCCGCACAGTGCCGACAGTACGCTGGCGCTGCTCGCCGGGCGGCTGGCATTGTTCGCCGCGGCGATCCTGGCCGCGATCCTGTTGACCTGGGCGGGCATCGAACAGCGCATCATCCATCGCATTACGCTGCTTACCCAGCGCGCCGCTTCGGTCAGGCAGTCGGTAGATCGCTCCCAAGGCCTGCATCTGGACTTGCAGGGGCTGCGCGGCAGCGACGAATTGAGTCTGATGGCCGGTGTCCTGTCCGATCTGCTGCAGCGGGTCAACGATGATGCCAAGCGCGAGCAACTGCGCATCGAACAGGAAAAGAACATGTGGCACGCCGTCGGCCACGAGATCATGGCGCCGCTGCAATCGCTCACCGCGCTGCACGCCTCGCCGCAGGATCCGAGCGTGCGCTACGTCAATCGCATGCGTCAGGCGGTGCGGGTTCTGTACGGCAGCGCCTCTCCGAGCGATGCGTTTCAGTCGGCCTCGCTGTCGATGCAGACGCTGGATGTCAATGCGTTCCTGCGAACGGTCGCCAACAATGCCGCGCATGCCGGCATCGATCAGGTGCGCTACGACGGGCAGTCAGGCGCGGTGATCGTGAAGGCCGATGAATATTCGCTGGAGGACGTGGTCACCCACGTGTTGAACAACGCGGATCGGCATCGTACGCGCGAGACGCCGATCCGGATGACACTGCGCGCCAGTCCGGGCACGGCCGATGTGCGCATCCACAATCGCGGCGCTCAGATTCATCCGGCAATGCTCGGCAAGATCTTCGAGTATGGCGTCTCCGATGCCGATTCCGGCGAGGCCGGCAGCCACCGCGGCCAGGGCCTGTTCGTCGCCAAAACCTATATGGCAAAGATGGGCGGCACGATTGAGGCGGTCAACGTCGAGGACGGCGTCGAGTTCGTGCTGAAGCTCGCTTTGGCGTAGCCGCGTCAATCAGCGAATTGGCGGCACTGATGATGGCCTGCGCCGGCCCGTCGCCGCGCGCGAACGCGAGGCGCGTGAAATAGGCGCCATCCATCAGCAGCATCAGCGAATCACCCAGCGCCGCCGGGTTCAACGCACCCAGTTCACGCGCCATGGTCCGCAGACGATTCCTGACCTCGCCCTTGTAGTCGCGCACCACCCGCGCAAGCAGCTCGTCGTCATCGGAAATCTCCACCGCGGCATTGCCGAGCGCGCAGCCACGGCAGCCCTGCTCCTCCATCGCCTGCGCCTGCGAGCGAAACAGTGCCTCGATCTGTGCCCGGGGAC
>DATMRM010000205.1:0-2979 GCA_035566155.1 Steroidobacteraceae bacterium
CCCGCTGAACAAGGGCCGCGTCGCTGAAGGTACTTTTCTCGGCGAGCCCAGAGCGCTGGCGTATCTGGCCTTCACGGAAGCCTGGGAGCGCTTTTCCTACTATGGCATGACGGCGCTCATGGTGCTGTACCTGACTCAGTCGCTGCTGCTGCCAGGGCATGTCGAGCATATCCAGGGCTTCAGGGGTTTTCGCGCCGCGCTCGAATCGGTCTATGGTCCCTTGAATTCCGAGGCCCTCGCCTCGCAGATCTATGGCCTCTATACCGGGTTTGTCTACTTCACGCCGGTGCTGGGCGGTTGGATCGCGGACCGCTGGACGGGCCCGCGCAATGCCGTGGCGTTAGGCGCGATCCTGATGAGTGCGGGGCATATCGCGATGGCTTTCGACGCCTCCTTTCTGCTGGCACTGCTGCTGCTCGTCGTGGGCTGTGGGTTTCTCAAGGGCAACATCTCCGCCCAGGTCGGCAATCTCTATCGCGAGGACGACGGCGCCGGCCGTACGCGCGGCTTCGCCATCTTTTCGTTCGGGATCAACGTTGGGGCGGTTGCCGGTCCCCTGTTGTGTGGCCTGCTCGCTCAGAAGTACGGCTGGCACGTCGGCTTCGGACTGGCAGGGTTATTGATGCTGATCGGACTGTTCACCTACCTGGCCGGCTATTCCAAATACACCGTCTCGATACGTGCAGCGCCGAGACCGATACAACCCACGCCGCTGACTCGACGACAGTACAAAGTGATTGCCGCGCTGATTCTGGTGATGGCGCTGACCGTCTTTCAGTCGATCGCGTACTACCAGAATTCAGACATGGGAATGATCTGGATCGACCGCTATGTCGATCTGAACGCGTGGGGCTTTCACGTTCCGGTGGCGTGGTTCAATTCGATTGATCCGTTCGCGAGCATGCTGGCGGTTCCCTTGCTGTTGGCACATTGGCGCTCGCAGGCGGCGCGTGGCCGCGAACCGGCGGAGATCGGCAAGATTGTGATCGGTGCGTGGATGGCGTGCGTCGCCAATCTGCTGCTGGTGGCGGGCTGCGCCTTCATGCACCCGGTACCGGCCGTTGTGCCGGTGCTCTATGACACGCTGCTCGGCGTGGCGTTTCTGTACTACTGGCCAACGCTGCTGGCACTGGTATCGCGCGAAGCGCCGCCGCGCGTGCGCGCGACGCTGATGGGAACCGCCTTCCTGTCCCTGGCCTTGGCGGATGTTCTCGTGGGGCAGTTGGGCGCGTTCTACGGGCGTATGAGCCCGTTGCAGTTCTGGGCGCTGGAGGCAGGGGTGGCCGCAGTCGGTGCAGTCTTGGCGATGTTGCTGGCCAGGCCGCTCGCGCGCCTGTTTGCCGCCAACCTCGAGCAGGCGGCCGCCTAGCGCCATACCGCAATCGCGATCAGGTTCGAGTTCGGGCGTGATCGGCCAGTACCAGCGACACACAGGCGGTCAGCCTTTTCACATACTCGATATCGAGAAACTCATTCGGGCCATGGGCATTCGAATGCGGACCCAGGACGCCGGTGATGAAGAACTGTGTGCGCGGAAACTGATGTCCCAGCATCGCCATGAAAGGGATCGTGCCGCCGCTGCCGGCGTGCATCGCATTCCTGCCGTAGACGGCCTGGGAGGCTTGCATGATCGATTGTTCGAGCCACGGCGCGAACCTGGGCGCATTCCACCCATCGGTGCCTGAAGCGTCCTCGAAGCTCACCTGCGCGCCGTAGGGAGGATCTTTCTCCAGAATGCTGCGGACGCCCCGAGTGGCACGCTCGGCGTCACAGGTGGGCGGCAGTCGCAACGACAGCTTGAGTGCAATCTCGGGCAGCAGCACATTGCCGGCCGAGGCGACGGCCGGCAGTCCGTCAGCCCCGGTGACTGCGAGGGTCGCGCGCCAGGTGCTGTTGGCGATCAGTTCGGCCGGATCCTCCGACACGGCGCGCACGCTTTGAGCCCACGGTAGTTTGGCCGCGATCGCGCCGCGCAGCGTCTGCGCGCTCTGGCTGATCTGCGCCCGTCGATCCGACGGAATCTGCACCCGCAGCTCTTCCGGCAATATCTCGCCAGTGTTCGGATCTTCGATCCTGGCCAGCAACTGCTGCAGGATTCGAAACGGCGTCGGTGCGATGCCGGTACCCATGCCCGAATGCACCCCTTCGGTGAGCACCCGCACCCTCAGCTGTCCGGTCAGGTTGCCTCGAAGCGATGTGGTACACCACACCCGATCATAGTCGCTGCATTCGGCGTCCAGACACACGACGAGGGATGGATCACCGATCGCTGTCCCCAGGGCCTGCAGGTGAGCGGGCAGATCGGTGCTACCGCTCTCTTCGCAGGCTTCAATCAGCAGCACACAGCGCGCCAGCGGTACCTTTTGCTGCTTCAGGGCGGCAATGGCCGTCAGTGAGCTGAACACGGCGTAGCCGTCGTCCGCACCACCGCGACCGTAAAGCCGGCCGTCGCGGATCACCGGCTCCCATGGACCAAGTCCCGGCAGCCAGCCCGTGAATTCCGGTTGCTTGTCGAGGTGTCCATAGAGCAGTACGCAGTCGGGACTTTCACCCGGTACGTCCACCAGCAGCAGCGGCGTGCGGCCCGGCAGACGCCTGATTTCGACCCGCATCCCCGGGACCGACTGTGCCCGACACCAGTCAGCCATCAACTGAGCCGCCTTCTCCATGTGGCCGCTGCGTTCCCAGTTCACATCGAAATGTGGTGACTTGTTCGGGATCCGAATGTAGGCCTTGAGCTGATCCAGGATCGAGGTGTCCCAGGTCCTGTCGATTGACGCGCGCAGTCTTGCCAGATCCATGCTGATGGAGAGCCCTCGTTTCGAGGTCGCGTAGATTACGACTTCAGGGGAGCCGATCTCTACCCCATCTGAGCCAACCGAGGGCGTCGACGGCATGCCAGTGAGTGATCTTCCGATAAACTCCCCGAAATATGATCGATCGTCTGCTGTCTGTGGCCCCGATGATGGATTGGACCGA
>DATMRM010000206.1:0-6463 GCA_035566155.1 Steroidobacteraceae bacterium
CACACTTCGCCATGCTTCGGCAGGTTGAACACCACGCCGATGTCGCGACCTTCGCTGACACCACCCGAGCGCATCATCGTCGAGGCCAGCGCATCATCGAGCGACAATCCAAGCCCCAGCATCAGCGGACGCGAGCGGTAATACACCGATGCGGCATCGCTGAATCCGGTCAGCAGCTGCGCCAGCATCGGCTGCGTCACGTCATGGCCGCGCGCCGTGAATTGGTAGAGCACCTTTCTGGCGGGCACCAGCCGGCTCTCCTCCAGCTCATCCAGCGCACGCGATCGCAGCACGGTACGCAGTACCCGATGCCACTGAATCTGCGGGACGACCGGCGAATGGCGCTCAGGCATCGCTAGGGCTGACATGCCTTGTAAGGGTACGCTCAGTTGGGAGTAAAAATGACTAATTTACGTTGTCATTCCTCATATGGGTAGTGATAAACTCCAATTTCTCAGCATTGGATAGTCACTTTCACTCATGAAGCTCGACCGAATCGATGCCCGTCTACTCACCGAGCTGCAACAGGACGGCCGGCGCAGCGTGGTTGAACTGTCCGAGTGCATCGGCCTGTCGGGCACTCCCTGCGCGCGGCGCATCCGTCAGCTCGAACACAACGGCGTCATCCAGGGTTACACCGCCGTGGTCGATCCCGTCCGCCTCGGACTGAGCGTGCAGGCGTTCGTGCAGGTACGGCTCGAACGCCAGACCGACGACAACGTCGCGCACTTCCAGCACGAGCTGCAGTCGATCGATGCGGTGGTGAGCTGCTACGCCATGACCGGTGAATACGATTTCCTGCTGCAGGTCGTGACCACCGACCTGGACGTGCTCAGTAACATCGTGCTGAAGAAACTGCTCAGTATCCGCAGCGTACGCGATGTGCACTCGAGCATCGTATTGCAGACGATCAAGCGCTCGATGCGTCTGCCACTGGCGCATCTGGTCTGAACAGACTGGCCGCCGCGGCCGGGTTGGACGGCCAGTAGAAGTGAATATAGGAAGCCGTGACGGCACCGGCGCGATACACACCCTCGCCCTCGGCGCCATGCTGCGTGCGGCCTCGCTGCCGCGCGATCAGCGGCGTCGCGAGTCGCGAGAAGTGAAAGCTGTGTCCGCGCAGCTCCCCCGCATCGAACCGCACCGACTGTAACGCCAGCGACTGCACCGAAGGCTGCATGCATGTGCCGCCCGGCAGCACGCCCGCCATCGCGTGTTCACGTCCGTCCACATCGGTGAGTGACTGCAGCAGCAGCATCATGCCGCCGCACTCGGCCACCACCGCTGTGCCGGCATTCACCTGTGCGCGCAGCGCCGCCAGCATCGGTGCGTTGGCCGCCAGCGTCGCGGCATGCAGCTCCGGGTAACCCCCCGGCAGATACAACGCATCCGCCGGCGGCAGTGCACGGTCCGACAGCGGCGAGAAAAATCTCAGCGACGCGCCCATCGCCCGCAGCCAATCCAGGTTCGCCGGGTAGATGAATGAAAACGCCACATCGCGCGCGATTGCGATACGAACCCCTTGCAGCCGCCGCGGCGGCGGCGGCGCCTCGGGCGCGGCTGGAAACTGCGTGGACGGCACCGTTTCCAGATTTGCGCACTCCCCGAGCGCTGCGGCCGCGCGATCCAGGCGCGCGTCCAGGTCGTCCACTTCCGCGGCCTGCGTCAGTCCCAGATGCCGCTCGGGCAGGGCGAGGCCTCGATCCTGCGGCAGCGCGCCGAACCACCGCAGCGAGGGCGGCAGGCTCTGCGCCAGCATCGCGGCGTGCGCGCTGCCGGCCACGCGATTGGCGAGCACGCCCTGCAGCGTCAGTGCCGGCCGATACTGCTGCAGCCCCAGTGCCAGCGCGCCAAAGCTTTGCGCCATGGCGCTGGCATCGATGACCGCGAGGACCGGCAGACCCAGCTGCTGCGCCAGGTCCGCACTGGACGGATCGCCATCGAAGAGTCCCATCACACCTTCCACCAAAATCAGATCGGCCTCAGAGGCGGCTTGCCGCAGCAGCCGCTGGCACTGCGCGCGGCCCACCATCCACAGATCGAGCTGATAGACCGCAGCCCCGCAAGCACGCTCGAGGATCATGGGGTCGATGAAATCCGCGCCGGTCTTGAATACCCGCACACGCCAGCCACGCTGCCGCGCGCGGCGCGCGAGCGCTGCTGTCACAGTGGTCTTTCCCTGGCCGGAGGCAGGCGCGGAAATCAGCAGCGCACGTGTGCGGGAAGACATGCGCTTCAGTGGGGTCGCCAGGCGCGCGAGGCTCCGGCACGGCGGGTAAGCGCCACCTGCACCACGCAGGCGATCGCAATATAGAGCAGCGCATTGCCCAGGTAGCTGGCGTACCAGTCGGCGAAGTTCAGGGTCCAGCCCGCCAGGCTCACTGTCCTCACCCGCCCGCCCAGCCAGTAGAAACTGCCGTTGCTGATCACGAAGCACACGCTCAGCGCGATGAACGCACTGGCACCGAGGCGCAGCAGGTCAGCGAGCTCGCCCCGCAGGTGTCGCTGCAGCCAAGCCCCGCTGAACCACAGTACCGCATAGGCCGGAAGATTGAACGCATAGGCTGGTGTCAGACAATAGTTACTGACGCCGTAGAATTGGATGACCGAGAGGTCGATCCCCACCGCCAGCCCGAGCAGCCATGCGAACGCGCTGCGCCAGCAGCGCGACAGATAGAAACCGCCGACGAAGAAGATCGCCCAGGAAGCATCCGGCAACGACCAGCGGCTGCCGAAATGGCCGAAGCGGGTCGCCAGCATCCACAGACTCAATACCGAAAGGATCGCCACTCGAGCATTCATGCTGCCATCTCCCAAAGTTTCGCGCTCCACGCGCGATAAATGTTGATGGATCGATGACGTGCGAAGGAAGATTGCAGAACAGGTGCCGGCAGGACGCAGGCACATGGTCTGGCAACGCCCAGCGCGTGCCATCCGTACTGTTCCAGGCCGGTCTCCGGGCTTGCGAGTGGAGTCGTGATCGCTTCCGGTGACGGCACCTTCCCATGCTCATCGAGCACAGTGGTCTCAACGCCGTCGCTCGAACTCGCCTACCGTTGCGTGGGCAGCGCCGGCATTGCCATCCGCATTGCGCGATGACTCACCGGCTTCCCGAACACCTGTAACGCGCGGCACTGTACCTGCCAGATATCGGCGCAGCAAGTACAATGCGCCGCCTATGCCAGTCCCCAACAGCATCGCGGATCTGCGCGCATTGGCCGAGCGCCGCATCCCGCGCGCCATCTTCGACTACGCGGATCGCGGCGCCTTTGATGAACTGACGATCGATCGCAACCGCCGCGACCTGCAGGCGCTGCAGTTTCGCCAGCGCGTCATGCGCGATACCAGCAAGACCTCGCTCGCCACGACCCTGGTGGGCGAGCCGGCCAGCATCCCGCTGGCGATCGGACCGACCGGCTCGTGCGGCCTGTTCTATGGCGATGGCGAAATCCACGGCTGCCGCGCGGCGCAGGACTTCGGTATTCCCTTCTGTCTGAGCACCATGTCGATCTGTTCGATCGAGGACGTGCACGCCGCTGTCGGCAAGCCGTTCTGGTTTCAGATCTATCTGATGAAGGACCGCGGCTTCAATCAGGAGCTGGTCGAACGCGCCAAGGCCGCCGGCTGCTCGGCGCTGATGCTGACGGTGGATCTGCCGATCTTGAGCCTGCGCCGGCGCGATGCGAAGAATGGCATGAGTGTGCCGCCGCGACTGACGTGGCAGAACGCGCTGGAAATCGCGGTGCGGCCGGCGTGGGCGGCGCGGGTGCTGCTCGGCAAGCGCCGCACCTTCGGCAATCTGGTGTCGGTCGCGCGCGGCAAGAGCGCCGCGTCGCTGGCGCAGTGGACCTCGGCGCAATTTGATCCCGGTATCACCTGGAAGGAAGTGGAGTGGCTGCGCTCGCTGTGGCCCGGCAAGTTCATCATCAAGGGCATCCTCGACAGCGAGGATGCGCAGATCGCGGCCGGCTTCGATATCGACGCGCTGGTGGTCTCCAACCACGGCGGGCGGCAGCTGGACGGTGCGCCGTCGACGATCTCGGTGCTGCCGGAGATCGTGCAGACCGTGAACGGACGTTGCGAGGTGTGGTTCGACGGCGGCGTGCAGTCCGGGCAGGACATCCTGCGCGCGCTGGCGCTCGGTGCGCGCGGCTGCCTGATCGGCAAGAGCTTTCTGTACGCGCTGGCCGCGCTGGGCGGTCCGGGTGTCACGCTCGCACTCAAGATCATGCGACAGGAGCTGCAGGTCAGCATGGCACTCACCGGTTGCACCGATGTCCAGCAGGTCGATGCCCGTATCCTGCGACCGCGGAGCTGATGGATCGTGACCGGCTTCGTGACCCATCTGGAGTGCGCCCACTGCGCCACGCACTATGAGCCCAACGCGGTGCACGGGTTGTGCACCCGATGCCAGAAGCCGCTGCGCCAGTGGATTCACTGAAGATTCTGCTGATCGAGGATGACCCGCAGACGGCCGATTTCATCGTCCGCGGCCTCGAAGAAGCCTCGCATTCGATCAGCGTCGCGCACAACGGTCGCGATGGCCTGGCCCGGGCACTGGCAGAGCGCTGGGACCTGCTGGTGATTGACCGCATGTTGCCGGAGATTGACGGCCTGCAGATCGTGCAGTCGCTGCGCCAGAGTGACAGTAGCGCGGCGGTACTGCTGCTGACCACCCTGGGCGGAGTGGACGATCGGGTGCAGGGCCTCAACGCCGGTGCGGATGACTATCTGAACAAACCGTTCGCATTCTCCGAACTGCTGGCACGGGTCACCTCGCTCGGCCGGCGCACGCGGCGCCATACCCCGGAGACCGCGCTGCGCATCGCCAACCTGGAGATGAACCTGCTCACCCGCACCGTGGTGCGCGGCGCAGAACACATCGAGCTGATGCCGCGCGAGTTTCAGCTGTTGGAGTACCTGATGCGGCATGCCGATCAGACCGTGACGCGCAGCATGCTGCTTGAAAATGTCTGGGATGTGCACTTCGATCCCAACACCAATGTGGTCGAGACGCTGGTCAGTCGGCTGCGCGGCAAGATCGATCGCGGCAACGCGGTGCCGTTGATCCATACCATACGGGGCGTGGGATACTCGCTGCGTGACCCGAAGTAGGGTACTTCGCACTTCCAGCTTTCGCCTCGCACTCATGTACGCGGCGATCACCGCAATCAGCTTCGTGGTGCTGTTCGGCGTCATCTTCTGGTCCACCACGCGCTTCATGCGGCATCAGATCGATGACAGCGTATCGAGCGAGATCGACGAGATCCGCACCGATGCGCGCGGCATGAGCCAGCCGCAGACCGAATCCCTGGTTCGCGACCTCGCGAAACACTCCTCGGGCTTCTCCTACCTGCTGCAGGATCGCAACGGTGTGGCACGCGCGGGCAATCTGCCAGCGCTTGATCCGCAGCTCGGCATCCGCGAATGGAGTGTCCCGGCCGCGCAGCGCTCCTCGGCGCGTGCCTCGATCCGTGGCCAGGGCGTGTCACTGGGCGAGGATTATCTGTTCGTCGGCTGGAGTACGCATCAGCTGCACGAGATGGAAGAGATGGTCATCGGCACCTTCGTCTGGGGGTTTGCCGCCGCTATCGCACTGGCGCTTGCCGGCGGGTTCATCATGAGCGGCCGTCTGCTGCGCAAGATTCAGTCGATCAGCGATACCAGTCGCAACATCGTGGAAACCGATCTGAGCCGGCGCATCCCGTTGTCCGAGGCGCGCGATGAGTTCGACAACCTGAGTACCAGCGTCAACAGCATGCTCGACCGCATTCAGGCGCTGATGAGCGACCTGAGCCAGGTGACCACCGACATCGCGCACGACATGCGCACACCGCTCACCCGACTGCGGCAACGACTGGAGCTGGCGCAGCGATCGGAGGTGGACGCGGCCTCGCTTCGCGCCGCGCTCGCATCCACCGTCAGGGAAATCGATTCCATTCTGGAAATCTTTGCCGCGCTGCTGCGCATCGCACAGATCGAGAGTGGCGCTCGCTCCGGCGCCTACCGCCAGGTGGATCTGAACGAGGTGATCTCCACGGTCGCGGAGTTGTACCGCCCATCGGCGGAAGACAGACAGCAGACCCTGAGCGAACAGCTGTCCGCGGACGTGAGCGTCAACGGCGACCGTGAGCTGTTGATGCAACTGTTTGCGAATCTGACGCAGAACGCGGTGCTGCACTGCCCGGCCGGATCGAAGATCGTGCTGTTGACGCGGCAATCGGAGCGGGGACCGCAGGTGCTGGTCGCGGACAATGGCAGCGGCATACCGGCTGAGATGCGCGACAAGGTCCTGCAACGCTTCTTTCGGCTGGAGAAAAGCCGCACCACACCGGGCAACGGCCTGGGACTGAGTCTCGCCGCCGCGATCGTCAAATTGCACGATGCCAGCATGAGCTTCAGCGACAACGGACCGGGTCTGCGGGTCACCGTCTCGTTTGCCCACCCGCGGCCAGCCCCCGAT
>DATMRM010000207.1:0-2596 GCA_035566155.1 Steroidobacteraceae bacterium
TTCAATACCCGTGTACTGCTCGGTACGGTTACCGGCGTCAACACAGCCGCGCAGCGAGTACAGATCGGTGAGCACGACATCCCTTATGACTACCTCGTGCTGGCAACCGGCGCGGCGCACAGCTACTTTGGTAGGGACGAATGGCAGCCCTATGCACCGGGACTGAAGCGGATTGAAGACGCGACCGCGATCCGCGGTCGCCTGCTGCGAGCGTTCGAGCGCGCGGAGGCCACGGAGGATGATGAGGAGCGACGAGCACTGCTGACCTTTCTGATCGTCGGCGCAGGTCCCACCGGTGTGGAGCTCGCGGGCGCGATCGTCGAACTCGCGCGCTTTGGAATGGAAAAGGAATTTCGCCGGTTTGATCCGGCCAGCGCCCGTGTGATCCTGGTGCAGTCGGGACCGCGCATCTTGCCAGCCTTTCATGAGCGTCTGTCGGCGATCGCGCGACGATCGCTTGAGCGTATGGGAGTGGAAGTGCTGCTGGACAGCCGCGTCGATCATATCGATGCCTCGGGTGTTTCGATCGGAGGTAAACGAGTGGCTGCCCGCACCGTGCTGTGGGCTGCCGGCGTCACCGCATCACCCGCGGCCAAGTGGTTGCAGGCGGCCGCCGACCCCGCGGGACGCGTCAAGGTCCAGGCGGACTTGAGCATTCCCGGCCACGACAACATATTCGTCATCGGCGACACCGCGCTGTCGGTAGCGTGGAATAAACAACCCGTGCCAGGGCTCGCGCCCGCGGCCAAACAAGGTGGCGAGTACGTCGCTAAACTCATCCGCGCACGCGTCAGCGGCCGACGGCCACCAGCGAATTTCGTCTATCGGCACGCTGGCAGTCTTGCCACCATCGGCCGACAGGCGGCCGTGGCGGACTTCGGGCGCATCAAGCTGTGGGGGATTCTCGCCTGGTGGCTTTGGGGCGTGATCCACATCGGGTTTCTGCTGGGCGTACGCAATCGCATGGCAACGATGATCAACTGGTTCTGGTCATACCTGACCTTCGCCGGTGGAATCCGGTTGATTACGGGTGAGGACGAGACCTAGCGCGTGGCTTCCCCTTCCGCGCCGACGAGCGCTTGGATCTCTTTCTGTGACGGGCCTGCTTAGGTCGAGACGCCGCTGTTAGAGTCCTCGCTCGCTCCTGCTCCAACGCCGCAACGCGCGCATTCTGATGTTGCAGTAGTACCTGAGTACTCTTGAGAACGGTCAGCAAGCTGGTTCGCTCGGTTCGCAACCCCTCGCGCTCTTTCGACAGCGAGGCCAGGTGCGTAAGTTGCTCGCCTTCGCGAGCACCGGCCTCGGCGAGCGCGACCGACAGCTTCAGTATCTGCTCCTGTAGCGCGGCGCTGTCACCGCCGGTGGGCTGGGCACTCCCCTGAAGAATCTTCAGCCGCTCCCGCGCCTCTTCGATTGCACGACGCCACAGCAACTCGGTGACGCGGGCAAGGCTCTCCGGGACGCGCTCGAGCGCCTCGGGTCCCGTTACGAGCCTTTGACCCAAGGTTTCCCAGTATTTCGCCAACAGAGGTGTCAGCGTGTTCGGCGATCCGCCACCCAGCTGCTCGCGCAGCGCCGCGACTGACGGCTTGATGCCTTGGCGCAACAGCGCATCCGCTGCCCTCTGAACATCCAGTGCATTGATGGCGCCGTCTCGATAGATCACATCACGACCGCTGAAAGCTGCACGGTCGTGCTGGTTGCTGGTTGGTTTTGGATCCTTCATTGGGTACGCGGCTCGCGCACCAAGGGTAGCGGTTTTTCTCCGCTACTTCACGACGCCGCTGGCTTTGAACGCAGCGATCTGCGCGTCGGAATACCCAAACTCGCGCAGCAGGGGATCAGAGTGCTCGCCAACAACCGGCGCACCTTTCCCGGGAAGGACCGGGGTCTTGGAGAAGCGGATCGGGTGTCCTGAGGCTTTGTACTTGCCAAGATCGCGATTGTTGAGATCCCAGATCAACCCCAGAGCTGCCGCCTGCGGGTCGGTGTACAGGTCGGCGCGATAGTTCACCGGCGCGCACGGCACACCCGCGGCTTCAAATTTCTGTAACCAATAGGCATTTGGCTGTGTCCGCAAACGCCCCTCGATGACGCGCATCAATGACTTCTGTTGGTAGTACTGCTCGTCGGAAAGGTCCACCGGATTGGTGTCGCAATCAGGATCCTCGAGACCGAGTGCGCCGCAGACCTTGCGACGCTGTCCTCGATGTAGCGCGGCAATACTGATGTACCCGTCGCGCGTCTGGTATACGCGATAGTAGGGGACCATCTGCCGATCGGTGGGACGATGCAGGCAGTCAGGGACTTCGACCGGTCGAGCGGTCCGTGGCAGGTCGGCTCGCAGCCGTGAGTTGGCGAAATCGTCGACTACTTCTGTGTGCTTTTTGCCAGCCGCGTAAGCAGTCTTCAGTGTCTCGACTTCGTGCCGGTGTTGCTCGGCGTCGAGATTCGCGATTTGAATCATCTGCTGGGCTTGCAGCGCGACACCCGTGCTGAAAAGGCTGGTCTCGATCTTCTGCCCCTCCCCCGACTGGGTGCGATGGTAGAGCGCGCTGACGATGCCCAGCGCATTGAGCATGCCGGTACCGATATC
>DATMRM010000208.1:0-4149 GCA_035566155.1 Steroidobacteraceae bacterium
CGGTATCCACCATCTTCAGTGGCTTGAAGACACGCTCTTCCAGGAATTTGTCGAACGGCATCCCCGAGAGTTTCTGCACCAGATACCCCTGGATGTCGACCGATACGCTGTAGTGCCACTCGCTGCCCGGCTCGGCGTTGAGCGGCAGTTTTCCCATGCGTTTGATGAACTCATCGAGCGTATTGTTGATGTTCAGCGGATCGGCGTCGCGCTGCAGCTTGTCGACGGGTGTCTCGCTGAAGATTCCGTAGGTGAAGCCGGCGTTGTGCGACATCAGCTCCCGCATGGTCGGGGCGTGTGCCGGTGTTTTCATGACCACATTGCCGTTGGGGCCCTGGGACCAGACCTTCAGATCCTTGAACTCCGGGATGTACTTGGAGATCGGATCATTCAGTTGCCACTTGCCTTCCTCGAACAGGATCATCATCGCGACGCCGGTGATCGGCTTGGACATCGAGTAGATGCGAAAGATGCTGTCCTTCTGCATTGGGGCGTTGGCGGCGATATCGCGCTTACCGACCGCGTCGAACTCGACCACCTTGCCGTGGCGCGCGACCATCGTCACGACGCCGGCAAGCCGGCCCTGGTCGACAAACTGCTGCATGCCCTTGGTCAGTTCGGTCAGCCGTTCGGAAGACATCTCCACACCTTCCGGTTTGGCCATGGGAAGCGCGTTGCCGTCGGACTTGGCCGCGAACGCGGGCACTGCCAGGCAGACCGCAATGACAAATGTACTGAGGCGATCAAGACGCATGCGAGGACTCCCCCTTGTCGATTTTGAGATTCCAGTCAGCCGGAATTCTAGCGTGCCAGCGAGCGGCTCCGCGAGCGCGGGCCCCATTCAAGGACTTGTTTGTAACAAATTGTGAGCGAGGTCAGGGGGCTTCGGCACTCGAGAGTCGATGTTCGACCGCGGTCGCGTAACGAAACAGACGACGGTCGGTATTCTGGCGGCAGACGAGGCTGAACCCGGTGGGAGGCTCGCCGGGCGCGTTCATCGGCAGCGAGATGGCGCAGCCATCCAGGAAGTTCACGACCGTGCAGTTGCGCAGCACCAGGGCGTTGGTGCGGTAGTAGGTGCCATCGAATTGCAGGTCGGTCATGCGCGGTGGAGTCACCGCCACCGTCGGCATGATCAGCGCATCGAAGTCGGCGATGCGTTGATTGACCTGTGCAATGAAACGCGCGCGCGCTTCCAGCAGATCAATGTAGTCGGCCGCGCTTTGTGTGGCACCGGCCTGGATGCGGCTCAGTACGCGCGGATCATAGGACGCGCTATGCGTTGCCAGCATCGAGCGATGCCAGGCATAGCTCTCTGCCGAGGACAGTGAACCCTTGGCGTTCAGGGCGGGTATCTCGGCCAATTCGGGGATATCGATCTCATCGATTCGAGCGCCACCGGCCGCGATTCGGGAAACGGCGTTGTGAAAATCGTCCGCGACGTAGCGATCCAGGCTATCCAGCACATAGGTGCGCGGCAGCGCGAAGCGCAGACTCGCGAGCGAGATGTCGTGCAGATCCGGCAACGGTTCATTCGCCAGCAGCGAATCGAGCACTGCGCAGCAGGAGACTGAACGCGCAATCGGTCCGACGGAATCAAGGCTGCTGGAGAGCGGGATCATGCCCTGACGCGGTATGCGCCGTGCCGTGGGCTTGTATCCGACCAGTCCGGTAAATGCGGCTGGAATCCTGCAGGAACCGCCGCTATCCGTGCCGATGGCGCCGTGCGCCATCGCGTCAGCCACTGAAATTCCGGCGCCGCTCGATGAGCCCCCAGGAATGTGGCGCTGGCTGCGATTCCAGGGATTGAGCGGTGTGCCGTAGTGCGGATTCAGCCCCAGACCCGAGAACGCAAACTCGGTCATGTTGGTGCGGCCGATGAAGACGAAGCCCGCCTGGCGCAGGCGCGCAACGCAGGGCGCATCGCGCTCGGCGGGCGCCCGGTCGTTGAGCGCGATCGAGCCGGCGCGTGTCACCTGTCCGGCAATGTCGAACAGATCCTTAATCGAAATCGGGATGCCAGCGTACGGCGAGGGCGCAGCGCCGCAGGAGCGCAGCGCGTCCATCGCATCGGCTTGGGCGAGCGCCGAGTCGCGTTCGACGTGGAGAAAGGCTCGCTTGCCTTCGCCTTTCGGATCTTCGATGCGCGCCAGGCATTGCTCGACCAGCGCCCGGCTGGTGCATTCGCCATGGGCGAGATCGGCTGCCAGCGATGCCAGCGTCGGTGCTACCACATCCGGACCCGCCCCATGGGCGGCAGATACAGGCTTTGTCCTTTGGTCACGTGAAAGGCCGTGTACCAGGCATCGAGATTTCGGCAGGTGACCGCGCGATACTGGGACGGCGCGTGCGGATCCGTGACAATCTGTTGGCGCAGGGCGGCGTCACGCTGCTTCTCGCGCCAGCTCTGCGCGATGCTGCGTTCGAGCGCCAGAACCTTGACGGCCTTCTGATCCGCATCGCTTTCGCCGCTGAGCTCCAGTACGGTCGCGATGTAGGCCTGATAGTGACTACGATCATCCGCCATCTGTGGCGAGTCGTTCAGATAGTAGTCACGATCTGGCATCCCGAGTCCGCCCTGCAACAGAAAGGGCAGATAGCGACTCGGATCGTCCAGGTCCTGCGCGACCCACAGACCGAACACATTGTCGCTGTAGAGATTCGTGGCATTGAGAATGTCCACATCGGCGCGCAGCGTCGTGCCCAGATAGCGCGCCAGCGCCGTCCGATCCGAGATCGCATTGATCCGCTGCATTGTCGGGGCAAGACCTGCGAGGCCGCGTGCCTCGATCGCGGCCTCATCCATGAAGGCGGCGTAGTAGTCCGCGACCTGGCGCGTCTCGACACTGGCATCGGATGGCTTTGAGGCGGCAACCCGAATCAGGTCCACCACGCGGTGCTCGTTGAGTTCGATCAACTTCTCGGAAGCACCGTAGGAAGGCAGATCCGCGGGTATCTGCGCGTTCTTGAGCCAGGCGCCATTGGCGTAGCCGAAGAAGTCGCTTCCGGGAACGACCGAGCGATCAATGCCGGCGAGCACCGAGGTGGCGTTGGCAGTGGTCGCGGCCGACGTGGTTGCGGCGAACAGTGCGCTCAGCAGTGCCAGCGTCACACGGCGAAAGTGCGTTTTCATGGTGGACGAGTATAGGTGTGTCATCGTGGCTACCACATGCGAACCCGCTCAGCGGGTGACAGGTAGAGGGTCTGCCCCGACTTGACGTCGAAGGCGGCGTAGCAGGGATCGAGATTTCGCGACATGGGCGCAGGCCATCGCCAGCATGGCCGCGAGGACCCGAAAGGGCAGATTCATAGCGTGCCTCGTGTGGTACGAAGCCGCTTAGTATAAGACTACGCCGTCCGGCGCAGACTTTAGGTCTTAAGGCGAGGGCGGCGCCAGCCGGAAGCCCGGCACTTCGGTGCCTTCCATCAGGATGCGCAGCAGGGCTTCGATCTGCTCGCGATCGATCTCGTCGAATCGGGCGATCTTCGGGCTGTCCATGTCCAGAACACCCACCAGGTGGCCGTCCTTGAACACCGGTACGACGATCTCCGACTGAGAGGCCTCATCGCACACAATGTGGCCGGGAAAGGCGTGCACATCGGGTACCAGCACCGCGGCGCGCTTCAGGGCCGCGGTGCCGCAGACGCCGTCGCCGAGGGCGATGCACGAACAGGCGGGCTTGCCCTGGAACGGTCCGAGCACCAGATCGGTTCCACGCAACAGGTAGAATCCTGCCCAGTTCAACTCTGGCAGTGTCGTGAACAGCAGTGCCGCGAAGTTAGAAATGTTCGCGAGAAAATCGGTCTGATCGGCGATGAGATCTCGCAGCTTGTCACGCAGCTGCTCGTAGACGACCGACTTGGTCGGCAGGGTGCTGACCGCTTTTGCCTGCGCCTGATCTTTTTTCATGCGCACATAGTATGAGCTAAACAGCCGAACCGTCGCGCGACAACTGCGTCAACTTTCCGCAAGCTGACGCAGTTGCCATATCCAACGCCCTATCGGGCCCAGTGGCCCTCTTCGAGATGCCAGCCACCACGCGATCCCTGAACCCAGCGGTGCGCGACCCAATGATAGCCCGCTCTGCCCGCGCCCCAGTGGCCGCCCACCCACACATGGCGTCCGCCGACCCAGTTCCAGTAGCCCGG
>DATMRM010000209.1:0-11526 GCA_035566155.1 Steroidobacteraceae bacterium
ACCGCCTGACCACGTACTCGCTGCAGGCGCGGGTCCAGCTGGCCGATATTTACGATCGCTCTTCGGACAGCGAGAAGCCGTCCGCCGCGCCGGCCACACCGGGCAATGAGCCCACGCCCGAACAGAAATCCGTTCCAGAGCCGGCGAACGCACCGGCACCTGAGCCGAAATGAGCGCGCGCCGCCCTCATCGCCGCTCGTCCCCTGCATGGGCTGCGCTGCTGGGCGTGGCGTTGTCGTGCGGCGCGCAGGCGGCAGCTCCTGCGCCGCCCCCGGGGCAGACCATCGGGGATCTGGACACCAAGGCGGTTCCGGTCCAGCGCGACAGCAAGGGTCCGGTCGGCGGGGCTGCCAAAGCGATGGAGAACTACCGGCAGTTCCTGCAGTTGCAGAATGCCGATCCCAAACTTCGCGCCGAAGCGCTGCGCCGGCTCGGCGATCTGAACCTGGAGTCGGGCGAACTCGAGCGCATGGCGAGCGAAGTGACCCTGGTCGATCGTCAGGGCGCCGAGGCGATCCGTCTCTATACGACGCTGCTGAAGGGCTATCCGAACTATCCGCGCAACGATCAGGTGCTCTATCAGCTGGCGCGGGCCTATGAGACCACGGGCCAGAGCGATCTGGCCCTCAGTACGCTCGACAGTGTGGTCGCCCGCTACCCGCAGAGTCGTGACATCGCCGAGGTGCAGTTCCGGCGAGGCGAGATCCTGTTCTCCAACAAACGCTATCCCGATGCGCAGCATGCCTATGAGGCGGTACTGGCGAAGGGACGTTTCGGCTCCGCGTTCTATGCGCAGAGCCTCTACAAGCACGGCTGGTCGCTGTTCAAGCAGGGCCAGAACGAAGACAGTCTGAAGTCCTTCGGCGACCTGCTCGACGTGACGCTGATGGATCCGACTGACAACACGCGCATGCGCAAGCTGGATTCGCTCGGCCGCGCCGATCGCGAACTGGTGGACGATACGATGCGGGTGATGAGCATCACGTTCTCGTACCTGGACGGGGCCAAATCGCTCGACGAGTTCAGTGCGCATCGCAGCGCGATGCCGTATGCGTACATGCTCTATCAGCGCCTGGGCGATCTGTACGTCGAGAAGCAACGCTTCCAGGATGCAGCCACGACCTATCGCGCCTTCGTCAGTCGCGATCCGGTGGACGAACATGCGCCGCTGCTGACCAATGCTGCGATCGAGGCCTACCGCAAGGGTGGATTCGCCGAGCTGATGCTGGACGGCAAACTCGAGTACGTTCAGCGCTACGGTTTCGATGCGCCGTTCTGGAACAACCGCCAGCACGGCGGCTACCCGCAGGTGGTGGCCGATCTGAAGACCAATCTGAAAGATGTGGCCGAGTACTATCATGCCAGCGCGCAGAAGAGCAAAAAGGCAGAGGATTATTCGTCCGCGGCGCACTGGTATCGGGCTTACCTGAGTTCGTTTCCGGGCGATCCGGATTCGGCCGCCACCGACTACCTGCTGGCCGACGCGCTGTTTGAAAGCAAGCAATATCAGGATGCCGCCGCCGAATACGAGCGCACCGCGTACCAGTATCCGAAGAACGCGAAGTCAGCCGAAGCCGGCTACGCCGCTCTGGTGGCCTATCAGAAGCAGGAGGACGGTCTGCAACCGGAGGTGCGCGCCACGGTGCACAAGCAGGCAACCGCTTCCGGTGTCAAATTTGCGCAGACCTTTCCCGATCACCCGCAAGCCGCGGTCGTGCTGACCCGCGCGGCGCAGGATCTGTACGCCTCCGGCGATCAGACTCAGGCCGTGCAGACGGCGCGCGCACTGCTGGCGCGAACCCCGCCCGTGGACAACGCGAAACAGCGTATCGGCTGGACCATTGTGGGCCAGGTGGCCTTCAATCAGGGCGACTTTCCCGCCGCCGAGGATGCCTTTGGGCACGCACTGGCGGTAGCGGCGCCGAACGATCCTGAGCGTTCGGATATCACCGAGCGCCTGGCGGATTCGGTCTACAAGCAGGGCGAAGCCAAGCGCAACGCCGGCGATCAATCCGGTGCGGCAGCCGATTTCCTGCGTGTCGCACGGGTGGCTCCGGCCTCCAAGGTGATCGCGACCTCGCAGTACGATGGCGCCGCGGCGCTCATCAATGCGCAACAGTGGGATAAAGCGATCGATGTGCTGGAAGCCTATCAGCGCGACTATCCGAAGAGTCAGTATGCCGCGGACGTGAGCCACAAGCTGGCCACCGCCTACGTGGCCGCGGGCCGCTCAGCACAGGCCGCCGCAGCGTTCGAGAAGATCGCCTCCAATCCAAAGGAAGATCCGGCGGTGGTGCATGAGGCAACAGCCCAGGCGGCTGACCTGTACGCGCAGTCGGGAAACAGTGCGCGCGCGATTCCGCTGCTTGAGCGGTTGGTGAAGGACTATCCGACACCGGCCGCGGACGCGATCGAAGTGCGCCAGCGTCTGCTGGAGATCGCTGCCAAGAATGGCGAGGCGGACCGAGTGCGCTACTGGCAGCGCGAGATCGTCAAGGCCGATTCGGCCGCGGCAGCCGGGCGAACCGAGCGGACCAAATATCTGGCCGCGAAGGCGCAGCTGGCGCTGAGCACGCCGGCGCGCGATGAGTTCCGCAGCATCAAGCTGGTCGCGCCACTCAAACAATCGCTGGCCGCCAAGCGCAAGGCGCTGGAGAACGCGGTGCAGGTCTACAAGGAGGTCGCCGCCTATCAGGTGGCCGAGACCACCACCGCGGCAACCTACGAGACCGCCGAGCTGTATCACACGCTGGCGCAGGACCTGATGAAGTCGGAACGGCCAAAGAAGATGTCGCCCGAGGAGCTCGAGCAATACAACTCGCTGCTCGAGGAGCAGGCTTTTCCGTTCGAGGAACAGTCGATCTCGATCCACGAGCTCAACACCAAGCGCGCGCTGGATGGGGTCTACGATGAATCGGTGCGCAAGAGCTTCGCGGCGCTCGCCGAACTCAAGCCTGCGCGCTACGGCAAGACCGAGCTCAGTGCCGGCATGATGGGGCCAGCGGCACAGCCGGGGCCTCCTCCGGTACCGCCGCCGAGTGCTGCCGTGCAGGCCGATTTTCAGCGCATTCTCGATCTGGCCAATGCCGGCAAGAACACCGATGCCGAGCTGGAGTTGAAGCAATTCCAGCTGCAGCACGCCGGCTATGCCGCACCGGCGATCGATCTGGGATTGCTCACCCGGCAGGAAGGCAAGCTGAGCGATTCCGAAGCGTCGCTGCGCTATGCCACTGCACTTGACAGCACCAGTGCGGTCGCCTGGGATGAACTGGGGATCACGCTGCGCAGCGAGGGCAAGTTCGCCGATGCGCGTGCGGCCTATCAGCGCGCGATCGCCGCAAATGATAGTTACGCGCCGGCACATCGCAACATGGGCGTATTGCTGGACCTGTATATTGGCGACCCAGCCGCCGCGATCCCGGAGTTCGAACGCTACAAGGCGCTGACTTCAGAGGACAAGCCGGTCGGGACCTGGATAGCGGAATTGCGCGCCCGTACCGGCATCAAAGCACCGGCTCCCGCGCAACCCTCGGCGCCAGCGACGCCGGACAACGCCGCGCCCGGCGCGCCGGCTCCCGCGCCGAGTAGCACAGCGGCCGGTAACAACGGAGGCCCGACATGAGACGCCACCTGCAGACATCTGCCATCGCAGCCTTAGGGATCGTGCTGACGGCCGGCGGCGCGCTGGCGCAGGAGATTGAGCCCGGCGTGCAGACTTCGAGCGCTGCCGCCCCGGTGCCGAAGGCTTCGCCGCCTGCCAATCCCGCGGCGGCCGCTCCCAAGCCGAAGGCCGCACCCGCACCTGCCAGGACCGCGCCGCCCAATGCGGCCCCGACGGCCGACGGCCGCACCAAGTCCTCCGATCGCATCGAACTGGACACCACGCAGATCAGCGGCAACCGCGAGCTGCCGAAGGTCATGTATGTCGTTCCCTGGCGACGGGCCGATCCGGGCGATTTTGCCGGTCGGCCGCCCAACAGTCTGCTGGATGAAGCACTGACGCCGGTGGATCGCGATGTTTTTCGGCGACAGAATAGTTATTACGGAGCGGTGCGGGACCAGACGCAGGTACCGGCGGCTCAATCCGGAGCCGCCGCAACCTCTGGAAGCGCGGCAACCCCCAAGGATGAGAAATAGGTCGCGGTTTGAGCTTCGACCTCACTTTAGTTTGAGCGTTCTGAATCGAACCCTGAGCGGGAAGGCATTGGGAGTGAAGCACGATGGATATTTTCAGTCACGTAGTCAGGTTCTTCCAAGGCGGCGGATTCATGATGTACTTCATCGCCGCAGTCCTGGTGGTCGGTCTGGCAATCGCAATCGAGCGTTGGGTCTACCTGACGGTCACCGCATTACGCAACCGCGGTCTGTGGAATGAGATCTCGCCGTTTCTGGCGCAGGGCAATTTCCGCCAGGCGGTGCAGCTCACCTCCAAGTCCCCGGCCGCGATCGGCCAGATTCTGAGCTACGGGCTGGCACGCATCGCGTCAGCACGTCGCCGCGAGGACATCGAGAAGGCGATGGAAGAGAGCCTGATGGACATCATGCCGCGCCTGGAGCGCCGCACGCACTACATCGCGACCTTCGCGAACCTGGCGACCCTGCTGGGTCTGCTGGGTACCGTCATCGGCCTCATCAACGCCTTCGCCGCGGTCGCGACCGTCAATCCGGCCGAGAAGGCGAACCTGCTGTCCGCCAGCATCTCGGTGGCGATGAACTGTACCGCCTTCGGTCTGGGGACCGCGGTGCCGCTGCTGCTGATTCATGCGGTGCTGCAGACCAAGACGACCGAACTGATCGACAGCCTGGAAATGGCCTCCGTGAAGTTCCTGAACGCCGTGACCGAGCGGCAGCCGCAGCCTGCGGCGGCCTGACTCGAGGTTTGATGCGCCGTGCGCCGCTCCTATAGCGTCCGAAAGATGCAGCGCCACCAGCGTAAGCCGCAGGAGCTTTTGCTGGTGTCGATGATCGACATTTTCACCGTACTCGTGACCTTCCTGCTCATGACCGCTGTGTTCTCGCGCACCGTGATCCTGGAGCTGAAACTTCCGCCTGCCAATGCTGACTTCACGCCGCCGCCACCGGGACTGCAGCTGGAAGTGGTCGTGCGCAAGGATCTGTTGCTGGTGGACGATCGCAACTCGGGGCCGCTCGCGACCTTCCCGAACAAGGACGGTAACTACGACTTCGATGCGCTATCGGAATACCTGCAGCGCGTGAAGTCGAAGTACCCGGACAAGACCGATGCCACGATCCTGCTCGAGCCGGACACTCCCTATGACATCGTGATTCAGACGATGGACCGCATCCGAGTGCTGGAAGTCAACGCGGGCTTGAGCGTGGAGCAGTATGAGCTGTTCCCTGATATTTCGATCGGCGATGCGCCCGTGCTGGACGCCGCGGCGCCAGCACACTGACGGGAGTCAATCATGAGCATGTCCAATCGCGCCCGACGCATGATGCAGCACCAGCTGCGACATCGTGCCGACGCCGAGTTGAACCTGATCCCGATGATCGACATCCTGAGTGTGATGGTGTCGTTTCTGCTGGTGTATTCCACCAATGTCGAGGTCTTGCAGAACAACAAGGCCATCGAGATTCCACAATCGATCGCCGAGCAGCAGCCAAAACAGACCGTGGTCGTGATGCTGACCAGGGATCAACTGTTCGTGCAAGGTGAATTGATCGAGAGCGTGGCCGAAATTCATGCCAACAACGGCAGTATTCTGGCGCCGCTGCGCGCCGCACTGAAGCGGCCCACGCTGGTGGGTCAGGAAGTGACCGAGAAGGATCTGGCTGATCGGGAAATCACAGTGATGGCGGACAAGTCGCTGCCCTACGAGATCATCAAGAAGGTCATGGCCACCTGCACCGACGCCGACTACGGCAAGCTGTCCTTCGCCGTGCTGCAGAAGGACAAGCCCGTGTCCGCCAATGCGTTACGGCCATCGTGACGCGGAATCACCCATGCAACTGACTCCGTACTACCGCAGTTTCGATCTGGCCTGGGAGCAGGACCCGGAGGAACAGGGCCGGCTGCGCAAACTCGTTACCGCCGGCCTGCTGCTGCTACTGCTGCTGGGTCTGATCATTCCGTTCATTCATCTTCCTAAGGCCACGGAGGCGCCCGAGGCGGTGCCTGAGCGCCTGGCGCGGCTGATGGTTCAGGAGAAGCCCAAACCGCCGCCGCCCCCTCCGGTGGAGTTACCGAAGCCAAAGCCGGAGACCAAGCCGGTGGAGGTGCCCAAGCCGGTGGATAAGGTCGCCGAGGCACGCAAGAAGGCCGAGAAGTCCATCAACAAGCTCAAGGACGAGCTGGCGGATCTGCGTCAGAACGTCGATCTGACCCCCCTCGGGCAGACCAAGAATCTGCAGGGTGCGGTGGGCCAGGACAGCCACGCCGAGCGCTCGCTGATTGCATCGAAAGCGGGCAGCGGCTCGGCCGGTATTACCAGCGCCAATGCGAGCCGCGGCTTCGGCACCGGTGCCGGGTCGCTGACCGGACATGACACGACCTCCGTCAATTCCCGCATTGCGGCCGCCGGCTCGCCAGGCAATGTTTCGAGGGGTGTCAGCGGCAAGCCCTCGCGCAGCGAGGAGGAGATCGCGTTGGTGTTCGATCGCAACAAAGGTGCAATCTATGCGTTGTACGGTCGGGCTCTGCGTGACACGCCCGATCTGCAGGGCAAACTTGTGCTGGAGTTCACGATTTCGCCTTCGGGCGAAGTGACAGAATGCCATGTCGTCTCGAGCGAATTAAAGGATCCTGACCTCGAGCGCAAGATCGTGGCGCGCGTGAAACTGTTTCGCTTCGAGGCCAAGGACGTTGCAAGCATTACCACCACCAAGCCGATCGAGTTCGTACCCTCGACGTAGAGTCGCGACGTGAACCTGCAGTCTGAAATTCAATACTTCAGCGAGCTGCAGCCAATGGATCAGGCAAGACTCATGGCAGTGTTCCTGCATGAGTTGACGGTCGAGGCTCGTACGACCTACGGCACCAGTCTCGAGCACGTCGAGGACCCGGCGCGTCTGCGCTTCGTCAATGAAATCGTCTGCCGTCTGGCGCGCTTCACCGAACAATTGCTGGCGGACGATCGCAATCGTCCCGCCGATGACGTCGTCATCCGCATGCTGCTGTCGCCGCGTGCGGATAAACCTGCCGAGCGCATCGTGCAGAATGCCTACCGGCGCGCGATCCACGGCTTCGATCGCTACGACACCACGGTGGCAATGGACAAGTGACGCAGCGGCGCCGTAACGTGGTGCTGTGCCGTTACAGTCTCTAAGTCAGGTCTTGATTCTGTTACTGGCCTCGGTGCTGGTCGTGGCATTGGCACGACGCATCGGCCTGCCCGCCATTCTCGGCTATCTGATCGTCGGCATCGCGGTCGGTCCACATGCACTCGCCCTGGTCTCCAACGGCAGCCAGACACAGGCGATCGCCGAAATCGGCGTGGTGTTTCTGCTGTTCACGCTCGGGCTGGAATTCTCGTTTCCCCGCATGCTGGCGATGAAGCGCGAGGTCATGGCCCTGGGTGCGGCACAGACGCTGATCGTTGGCGGCGCCGGCGCGCTGGTCACCCACCTCATCGATGTGCGCTGGCCGAGTGCCATCGTTGCCGGCGGTGCGCTGGCCATGTGCTCCACCGCGATCGTTCTGCAGCAGCTGGGTGATCAGGACGAACTCAACCGCAGTCATGGCCGACTGTCGTTCGCGGTGCTGTTGTTTCAGGATCTGGCGTTCGTGCCGCTGCTGACGCTGGCGACGGTGCAGACGCAGGCGGTCTCGGCCTCCGGCACGATGCTGGTCGTGCGGCTCGTGGGACTGGGTATGATCGGTCTCGCCGCGGTACTCGCCCTCGGGCGCTGGCTGGTTCGGCCGCTGCTCTACGAAATCGCGCATAGCCGTCTGCGCGAGCTGTTCACGCTGTCGGCGCTGCTGATCGTGCTGACGTCCGCCTGGATCACGCAGCGAATGGGCCTGTCGATGGCACTCGGTGCGTTTCTGGCCGGGATGCTGCTGGCGGAGACCGAGTATCGACATCAGATCGATGCCACGATCCGCCCGTTCCGCGAGCTGCTGCTGGGTCTGTTCTTCATCTCGGTCGGCATGTTGCTCGACCTGCGGGTTCTGGCCGTGGATTTCATCAGCATCGTCGGATTGCTGCTGGCGCTGCTGGTCAGTAAGACGCTGCTCACCGCCATCACCACATTCGCGTTCGGCGCCGATCGCTTCAAGTCGATGCGCACGGGTCTGGTGCTGGCCGGCGGCGGCGAATTCGGCGTGGCGCTGCTCACCATTCTGGCGCGCGGCGACGATCTGGTGCCGGTTCGCCCGGCGCAGCTGCTGCTGTCCGTGCTGGTGCTGAGCATGATCGTGAGTCCGGTCATCATCCGCTACAACAAACGCATCGCGCGCTTCATCCTGCGCGAACGCGGTCCGCCGGTCACCGCGATCGAGCGCGAAGCAGCGGCCACCAAAGCGCTGGCAGGACGAGAACACGTGATCCTGTGCGGTTTCGGCCGCGTCGGTGGGCATCTCGGGCGGGTACTGGATACACAGGGTTTCGAATACCTTGCGGTGGATCGGGATCCGGCCAAAGTACGCGCCGCCCGTCAGGGTGGCCTGCCGGTCGTCTGGGGTGACTGCGCGGACGAGGAACTGCTCAACAACGTCGGCCTCGATCGCGCCAATGTGGTCATTGTGACCTTCGCCGATCCGATGATTGCGCTGGAAATCGTGCGCGCGGTGCGCAGACTGCGCTCCGATGTGCCAGTGCTGGTGCGCACCCAGGACGAGTCGCGCCTGACAGAATTGTCGGAGGCGGGAGCCACCGAGGTGGTACCCGAGACCCTGGAAGCGAGCCTGACCCTGGTATCCCAGGCGCTGACGCTGCTGAATATGCCCGCGACGCAGGTCGCTCATACCATCGATGAAATGCGCCGCCGCCGCTATGCCACCTTGCGCACTCCCGGGTGGACAGAGGAGCTGCGCTCGATCGTTCTGCCGCCTGGAGGATGGGCGGTGGGGCGGCGTCTGGAGGAAATCCGGGCCCGGGGCGCGGAAGTGGCCTTTACCGCCGTGCGGCGTCAGGGCATCACCGGACGCGAGCCGGACGGCGAAACCGAATTGCGGGAAGGGGACGTCGTGGTGATTTTTGGTACCCCGGAAGCCCTCGAGCACGCGGAGGCCGTACTGTTGGCCGGTTAGGAGAAGCGCCTGTTCAGCGCCACGGGACCGCTCAGACAGCGGCCCCAGGAAGTCGCTAGAATTCGTACCGACGATGAATGCCGCCAATATTCCGTTCCCGACGCGCCACCATCCGTTGCGCGATGACATCCAGACGCTGGCCGAGCTCACCGACGAGGTGCTGCGCGAGCAAGGTGGCGAGGAGCTGTGGCAGCTGGTCGAGCAGGATCGCGTCACGGCGGTGCGTTGGCGCGACGCTGTTCCGGGCGCCGCCGAGGCGCTGGCAGTGCGGGTCCGGGGCCGGCCGCCGCGCATCGCGCGCGAGCTGGTACGGGCATTTTCCGCCTGGTTCCAGTTGGTCAACGTCGCCGAGAAGGTGCACCGCATCCGTCGCCGGCGTGAATACTTTCAGCAGGACGGCGACCGTCCGCAGCCCGGAGGCGTCGAGGATGCGCTCTCGGAGCTGAAGTCGGCGGGCTTGAGCCTGTCGGAAATTCTAACCCTGCTGCAGCAGCTCTCGATCGAGCCGGTGCTGCTGGCGCATCCCATGGAATCCACCCGCCGCACCAATCTGCGGCGTCAGCAGCGCATGGCATCGCTGCTGCTTCAGCGCGATAACGTCAGCCTGGCGCCGAACGAACGGCGCCTGCTGCTCGAACGCATCCGCGCCGAGGTCAGCGCCGACTGGCAGACCGAAGAGCACCCGCGCGATCGCCTGACGATCGCCGATGAGCGCGAGCACGCGGTCTTCTATCTGGCGGAGATCCTCTATCGCATTGTGCCGGCATTCTACGAGGAGATCGGAACCGCTCTGGGCCAGCTCTATGGGGTATCGCCCGAGACGGTCGAGTTGCCGGTGATCGTGCGCTTTGGCACCTGGGTGGGCGGTGATATGGAGTCCTCGTCCGAGGTTCACGCCAAGAGCATCCGCGAAACCCTGGCGCGCGCGCAGCAGATCATCATCAAGTCTTACTATGACGAATGCCTGAAACTGTCGCAGTCGCTGTCACAGAGCGCCAACCGCATCGGCATCTCGGCCGCGGTCACACGACGGGTCGAGGAATACCGCACGCTGCTGCCGGGGGCTCAGGGCCTGACGCCCTCGCGCCACGATCGCATGCCGTATCGCATTCTGCTGGGGCAGATCGCCGAGCGGCTGCATGCTACCTACGATGGACGCTCGACCGGCTATCAGCAGCCATCGCAGTTTCGGGCCGACGTGGCGCTGGTGGCGCACAGTCTGCTCGCCAACCGCGGCACGCATGCCGGTTATTACCATGTGCGGCGCTTGCTCTACCGCATTGACACCTTCGGGTTTCATCTGGCGACACTGGATCTGCGGGCGCCGGCAGCGCTACACCACGCGGTCCTGGCGCAGGGCCTGGATGATCCGGAGTGGCCAAAATTGAGCGCAGCCGAGCGGCATGCGCGACTGGTCGGCATTCTGGAGCGCGACACCGGTCCCACCGGCACGTTTGATGCGCTCGCCAAGCGAACCCTGGCGGTGTTCGACGCCATCATTCAGAGCCGTCATCGCTACGGTTCCGAGGCGGTCGGTCTGTATGTCGTCGGCGGCGCTTCCCAGGCCGATGACGTGCTGGCGCCGCTGGTCCTGGCACGATGGGCCGGCGCCTATGACAAAGGCACCGGTCAGGTGGCACTCGACATCGCGCCGCAGTTCGACACGGTCGAGTCGCTTGAGGAGTGCGGCGTCGTGATGCGCGAGCTGCTGCAGGATGGTGTCTACAAGCAGCACCTGGAAGGACGCGAAAAGCTGCAGACCGTGCTGATTGGTTACTCCGACAGCAATCAGCAATGTGGCATCGTGGCCTCGCGTTTCGCCGCATTTCGGGCCCAGCGCTCCCTGACCGAGGCGCTGAAGCAGGCGCAGAAGCAGCATGTACTGTTCTATAGCCGTGGCGGCAGCACGGCACGCGGTGGCGGGCGCATCGATGCACTGCTGCGCGCGGCGCCCGCCGAATCGGTCAACGGCATCCTGCGTTTCACCGAGCAGGGCGAGAGCATCAGCCACAGCTACGGCCTGCTGCCCAATGCGATGCGCACGCTCGAGCGCGCTTTCAACACGCTGGCGCAGGCGACGCTGGCCGTGCGCCGCAAGGTCGCGGTTCGGGAAGGTGCTGCACTGAGTGAGTGCGTGGGTCTCGCCGCCGGCCATAGCGCACAGGTCTGGCGTGGCCTGGTGCATGAGCAGCCTCAGTTCTACGACTTCTTCCGTGCGGTGACGCCGATCGATGTGATCGAGCGCATGCAGATCGGGGCCCAGCAGAGCGTGCGTGTTGAGCGGCGGGGGGTCGACTCGACCCGACCGGCGCTGT
>DATMRM010000210.1:0-7360 GCA_035566155.1 Steroidobacteraceae bacterium
CGGCGGCCGCGGATCGTTCGGCACGGCATTCTTGTTGACGGTGATATGGGCCTTGCCAAGCGCCGCGTCCGCCTCCTTACCGGTGATCGGACGCCCGACCAGGCTCAGCAGGAACAGGTGATTGTCCGTGCCACCGGAAACGATGTGGTAGCCGCGCTCGACCAGCACCGCGCACATGGCCCGCGCATTGGCCACGACCTGGCGCTGATACTGCTTGAACTCCGGCTGCAACGCTTCCAGCAGCGCCACCGCCTTGGCTGCAATCACGTGCATCAGCGGACCGCCCTGGGTACCGGGAAACACCATCGAATTGATCTTCTTGGTGATGGCCTCATTGGCGCGCGCCAGGATCATTCCGCCGCGCGGACCGCGCAGCGTTTTGTGCGTCGTGGTGGTCACGACATCGGCGTGCGGTAACGGATTGGGATACTCGCCAGCCGCAACCAGGCCGGCCACATGCGCCATATCGACGAACAGCAATGCGCCCACCACATCGGCGATGCTGCGCAGCCGGGCCCAGTCGATCACGCGCGAATAGGCCGAAAAACCCGCGACCAGCATCTTCGGGCGATGCTCGAGCGTCAGCCGCTCGATCTGCCCGTAGTCCATCAGTCCGGTTTCAGGGTGCACGCCGTACTGGTGAGCGTGGAACAGCTTGCCGGAGAAGTTGACCTTGGCGCCGTGCGTCAGGTGACCGCCATGATCCAGGCTCATGCCAAGAATCACATCGCCCGGCGTCAGCAACGAAAGATACACCGCCGCGTTGGCCTGCGAGCCGGAGTGCGGCTGCACATTCACATAGTCGGCACCTAACAGCTTGCGGGCGCGATCGATCGCCAGTTGCTCGGCGATGTCCACGAATTCACAGCCACCGTAGTAGCGCTTGCCGGGATACCCTTCGGCGTATTTGTTCGTGAGCACCGAGCCCTGGGCCTCGAGCACGCGCGGGCTGGCGTAGTTCTCCGAAGCAATCAGCTCAATATGATCTTCCTGTCGCCTGCGCTCACCGTCGAGCGAGCGTTGCAGCATCGGGTCGAATTCGCTGATGGTCATCCGGCTTGAAAGCATGCTTTGTGGCCCTTCCTGTCAATGCTTGCGGTCGCGGGAAGGTGCGGGATTGTACCCGATCGGGTCGGATCAGGCGGCGAGCAGCGCCTCGACCACCCCGTTCCAGGTGCGCGCCAGATTGCCGCGGTCGTATCCCCCGCCGCCGAGCGCCAGCACGCGCCCGTGGCCAAGCCGGTCCGCCAGCAGACAGATCTCGCGCGCTGCGCGCGCGTGGCAGGCACTCGATAGGTTCAGATGCGTAATCGGATCGCCGCCAATACTGTCGGCGCCGCACTGAAGGATGAAAAATGCCGGACTGAAGCGCTCCACATGCGCCAGCATCTGTGGCCAGACCTGCTCGAACTCCACGATCCCGGAGCCTGCGGGCAGCGGCACATTGAGCTTGGTGCCCTCAGCCGCGCCGCGTCCGGTTTCCGCATCCGAGCCGGTGCCCGGATAGAGCGATTCACCGCTCTCGTGCAGGTCGGCGAAAATCAGATCCGGATCGCTCTCAAAACCGTAGAACACGCCATCGCCGTGGTGCGCGTCGATGTCGATGTAAGCGATCCGCGCCATGCCGTAAGTACGCCGCAAGTGCTCGACCGCGACACCGCAATCGTTGAACACACAGAAGCCGGCGGCACGATTGCGCGCGGCGTGGTGCAAACCGGCGATCGGCACGAAGCCGCGGCGCCGAGTCCCACGCATGATCCAGTCCGTGGCGGTCAGCGTCGATCCGACGACGCAGGATGCGGCTTCAAACACGCCGCGATAAGCGGGGGTGTCGCCGCCATCCAGGTAGCCGATGCCGGACTGCGAGCGCTCCATGATGAAGTGCACGTACTCGGCGGTGTGAAACAGCTGCAATTCGGCGCTGGTGGCATCGCGTGGCTCGAGTGTGACCACTTGGCGTGGCAGACCGCGTTGCTCGAACTCGCGCAGGAACGCCGCGTGACGGTCCGGACCGAACGGATGGCCGTCGCCGAAGCCGTAGCGCGCCAGCCGCTCACCGATGACGACTGCAACCTCAGAGCCGATGGCGTTCAAGCGCTTCGCTTCGAGCCTTGGGCCTGCGACATCGCAGGCCGCCGAAGATATCACACCGCGGTTCCCCGCACTGGCGCGTTCATCGATAATGTCCCCATGGCGCAATACATCTACACCATGAATCGAGTCTCCAAGGTGGTCCCGCCCAAGCGCACCATCCTGCGGGACATCAGTCTGTCATTCTTCCCGGGCGCAAAAATCGGCGTGCTCGGTCTGAACGGCTCGGGCAAATCGAGCCTGCTTCGGATCATGGCCGGCATCGACACCAGCATCGACGGTGAAGCGCGGCCACAACCGGGCATCAAGGTGGGCTTCCTGCCGCAGGAGCCGCAGCTCGATCCCGATAAGGACGTTCGCAGCGTCGTGATGGAAGGGCTCGGCGGCACCTTCGCACTGGTCGAGCGCTTCAATCACATCAGTGAGCGCTTTGCCGAACCCATGGAAGACGAGGAGATGAACAAGCTCCTCGAAGAACAGGCCAAGCTGCAGGATGCGATCGATGCGGCCGGCGGCTGGGAGCTCGGACGCACGCTCGAAATCGCCGCCGATGCGCTGCGCCTGCCACCGTGGGAGTCGAAAATCGCGCAACTGTCGGGCGGCGAGAAGCGCCGGATCGCGCTGTGCCGGCTGCTGCTGTCGCAGCCGGACATGTTGCTGCTGGATGAGCCGACCAACCACCTGGACGCCGAGTCGGTCGCCTGGCTCGAGCGCTACCTCGAGGAGTATCCGAGCACCGTGGTGGCAGTGACGCACGATCGCTACTTCCTCGACAACGTCGCGAAATGGATCCTCGAACTCGATCGCGGACACGGCATCCCCTGGCAGGGAAACTATTCGTCCTGGCTCGAGCAGAAGGAGAAGCGTCTTGAGCTGGAGCAGCGCGAATCCGAAGCGCTGCGCAAGACACTGGCACGCGAACTGGAGTGGGTGCGCACCAATCCGAAAGCGCGCCAGGCCAAGAGCAAGGCGCGACTGGCGCGCTATGAGGAACTGGCGTCGCGCGAATTCCAGGAACGCAACGAGACCAACGAAATCTACATCCCGCCGGGTCCGCGACTCGGCGACCTGGTGGTCGAAGTCAAGGGACTGCGCAAGGGCTTTGCCGATCGGCTGCTGATCGACAATCTGTCCTTCAGCCTGCCGCGCGGCGGCATCGTCGGCATCATCGGTCCTAACGGCGCTGGCAAGACCACGCTGTTTCGCATGCTCACGCAGGCCGAAAAACCCGATGCCGGCGACATCAAGATCGGCCAGAGCGTCAAGCTTGCGTACGTGGATCAGTCACGTCACACGCTGGATGACAAGAAGACTGTCTGGTCGGAAATTTCCGGCGGACTGGACATCATCAAGGTGGACAACTACGAAACCCCCTCGCGCAGCTATGTCGGCCGGTTCAACTTCAAGGGTACGCAACAGCAGCAACTGATCGGTGAGCTGTCGGGCGGCGAGCGCAACCGAGTGCATCTGGCCAAAGTGCTGCGCGCGGGCGGCAACGTGCTGCTGCTGGACGAACCTACCAACGATCTGGACGTCGAAACGCTGCGAGCACTGGAGGAGGCGCTGTTGAACTTCCCGGGATGCGCGGTCGTCATCTCGCACGATCGCTGGTTCCTGGACCGGATCGCGACCCACATCCTCGCGTTCGAGGGCAATTCGGAAGTGGTGTGGTTCGAGGGTAACTACCAGGACTACGTCGAGGACCTGAAGCGCCGTCGAGGCGATGACGCCGCCCAACCGCACCGTCTCAAATACCGACGTCTGACCGGCTAAAACCGGGCGCATCCGGTGGATTATGTCGTGTGTGTGACACTACGGTGGCGCTGTGTCGCCGTTCGGCTACACTCAAACGCATGTCGGTGTTTATAGATTCAGGGGATCGGCTGCACCACGACCAGGCCGCAACGCTGGCACTGACGTGCCCGCATTGTCTGGTGGTCGCGCACATCACCCCGCAGGCGGCGCCACGCTTCTGCGAGCTGACCGCCGTCCGGCCGAAGCAGGTCGGCCTGGTGTATCGCTGCGACAGCTGCAATTCGCCCATCTTCCTGAAGCACACGGTGCGCAACTACACACCCGCGCGCATTGAACTGTCCCCGCAGTTCATCGAGATCGAGCGGCCAAAGGAAAAATTCAGCTACACCTATCTGCCCGAGGCGGTCGAGGTGATGTTTCGCGAAGCGCTGTCGTGCTATTCAAACGGCGCGCTCAATGCATTCGTCACCATGTGCCGGCGCACGATGCAGGCAGTGTTTGCTCAGAGCGGCGAGTCGGGGCGACTGCGCGTGTTCGATGAGCTCAGCGACGTGCGCGACATGGCCGAGATTGACGCGGACAGCTTCTCGGCCATCAAACGCGTGATCTTCGGCACCGATGCCGACCCGCCGCCCGGACTGCCAACGCTCGATGATGACCAGTGCGGGCTGCTGCTGGAAGTGATGAAGGATCTGCTCTATCAGACCTATGTGCGCAAGGGACATCTGCAGCAGGCCATGGTCGTGCGACGCTTCTTCTCCGACGAGGCGCGCAGCATCAAAGCGGCGCAACACGCCGAAGGTCAGAGCGGCTAGCCATCGTGCGGCCGCGTCCTAGCCCAGCCACACCCGCGCGTTGCGGAACATGCGCATCCAGCCACTGTCCTCGCCTTGGCCGCGCGGGTGCCAGGAATTCTGCGCCGTGCGATACACCCGCTCAGGATGAGGCATCGTGATCGTGACGCGCCCATCGGGGGTCGTCAGCGCCGCGATTGCATCGACCGCCCCATTCGGGTTGGCCGGATAGGCGCGCGCGATCGCGCCGTCATTGCCGAGGTAGCGAAACGCGATCAGGCCGCGCGCGCGGCACTGCTGCAGGTCAGTGTCGGTCTGAAATTGCGGCCGCCCCTCGCCGTGTGCGACCGCGACCGCCAGGCGCGAGCCCTCCATACCGGCGAGCACGATCGACGCTGATCGGGTGATCTCCACCAGGCTCAGGCGCGCCTCGAACTGCTCGCTGCGATTGCGTACGAAACGTGGCCAGTGCTGCGCTCCGGGAATCAGCTCCTTCAGCACCGCAAACATCTGACAGCCATTGCAGACGCCGAGCGAAAAGGTGTCGCGACGCTCGAAGAAACGCCGGAACTCGTCACGTGCGCTCTCATGAAACAGAATCGAGCGCGCCCAGCCGCCGCCGGCCCCGAGCACATCGCCGTAGGAAAATCCCCCGCAACCGATCAATCCTGCGAACTCGCGCAGCGAGCGCTCCCCGCTCAGCAGATCCGACATATGCACATCGTGCGGCTCGAAGCCCGCGCGATCGAGCACCGCGGCCATTTCCACCTGGCTGTTGACGCCCTGCTCGCGCAGCACCGCAACCTTTGGTCGCACGCCGGTCGCGATCATCGGTGCGGCCACATCCTGCGCCGGGTCAAAACTCAAGTGCTGCGCCAGACCTGGATCGTGCTCATCGAGCGCGCTCGCCAATTCCTCATCGGCGCACTGCGGATCATCGCGCAGGCGCCGCATGCGATAGGAGGTCTCGGACCAGGCCTGGCGCAGCTCACGCCAGGACTCATCGATGAGCGTCGCACCGCAGGCAATGCGAATCCGCAGGTCCGGTGAGGGCTCGCCGATCCATTGCACGCACTCGCGCAGCCCGTGCCGGACAAAACAATCCATGACCGCGCCCTGCTCGCTGACTGCGATCTGCAGCACCGCGCCCGGCTCCTCGGCAAACAGCTGCGCGAGCGCCGAGCTGCCCTGGGGTTGGATCTGCACGATGAGTCCGCAGTGACCGGCGAACGCCATTTCAATCAGCGTGACGATCAGGCCACCGTCCGAACGATCGTGATAGGCCAGCACGCCGCCGCGCGCGCGCAGCTCGGTCATTGCAGCGGCAAATGAGGCGAGCCGTGCCGGCTCGTCCATGTCCGGTGCCGGACCGCCGACGGCGTTGTACACCTGCGCGACCGCACTGGCGCCGAGGCGATTGCGACCGAGGCTCAGGTCCACCAGCAGCAGCGCGCTCGCGCCGCGATCGCGCAGCAGTACCGGTGTCAGCGTTCGGCGCACGTCGCGCACCGGGGCGAAGCCGGAGACGATCAGCGACACCGGCGCGAGCACCGCTCGCTGCTCGCCCCGCTCCTGCCACACGGTCTTCATCGACAGGGAGTCCTTGCCCACCGGGATGGCGATACCAAGCGCCGGACAGAACTGCATGCCGACCGCGCGCACGGCGGCGTACAGTGCCGCGTCCTCGCCCTCCTCACCGCACGCCGCCATCCAGTTGGCCGACAGGCGTATGTCGCGCAGCGAGGCGATGTCCGCGGCCAGCAGATTGGTGACCGCTTCGCTGACGGCCAGTCGGGCCGAGGCGGCCGCATCGATCAGCGCCACCGGTGTACGCTCGCCGATCGCCATCGCCTCACCGGCGTGATGGTGATAATCCGCGAGGCTGACCGCGACATCGGCCACCGGCACCTGCCAGGGCCCCACCAGCTGATCGCGGCTGATGAGTCCGCCGACCGTGCGATCGCCAATCGTGATCAGAAAGGTCTTGTCAGCCACCGCTGGCAGCCGCAGCACCCGATACAACGCCTCGCGTACATCCAGCTGCTCGCAGTCGCGCGCCGGGCGAACCTGCGGCAATCGCTTCACCACGCGACGCATACGCGGTGGTTTGCCGAGCAGCGCCTCGAGTGGCATGTGCACCGGCTCGTTACCGAAGGCCCGATCGTGCACGACCAGCACGCCGTCATCCGTGAGCGTGCCAATCACCGCAAACGGACAGCGCTCACGCTGTGCGATGTGCGCGAACTGCGTGCTGGCTCCCGGGCGCAGCGCCAGCACGTAGCGCTCCTGGGCTTCGTTGCACCAGATCTCCATGGGCGACATGCCGCTCTCCGCATTGGGCACGTCGCGCAATTCGATGCGTGCGCCGCGCTGGCTGTGCGCGACCGCTTCCGGCACAGCATTGGACAGACCGCCGGCTCCGACATCGTGAATCAGTTCGATCGGGTTGTCGGCGCCGAGCGCGCAGCAGCGATCGATCACCTCCTGCGCGCGGCGCTCGATCTCGGCGTTGCCACGCTGCACCGAGGCGAAATCCAGTTCCTCTTCGGAGGCACCACTGCCCATCGATGAGGCCGCGCCGCCGCCCAGGCCGATCAGCATCGCCGGACCACCGAGCACCACGAGCGCGGCGCCCACCGAGACCTCGCCTTTTTCCACCTGGCTACGGCGCACGTTGCCGAGGCCGCCGGCCAGCATGATCGGCTTGTGATAGCCGCGCA
>DATMRM010000211.1:0-4499 GCA_035566155.1 Steroidobacteraceae bacterium
CAGCATATCCGCCGCGCCAAGGCAACTTCCAATATCTGCACCAACCAGGGCCTGCTGATGATGGCCGGCACGGTCTATCTCTCATTGATGGGTGCGGAAGGCATGGAGCGCGTCGCCGCCGCCTCGATGGCGCGCACCGAACAGCTCGCCCAGTTGCTCACGGCCATCGGCGGCGTGCGCCGCACATTCTCGCACCCGGTGTTCCATGAAATCGTGCTGTCGCTCGACCGGCCGGTTGCGGCGGTGCTGGCGGCATTGGCGGAGCGGGATATCCAGGGCGGACTGGATCTTACCGAGTACTACCCCGAACTGGGCAACGCACTGCTGGTGTGTGCCACCGAGACCAAGAGCCAGCTGGACATCGAGGCGTATGCGCGGGCGATGACCGAGGCGCTGCGCGCCGTTCGAGCGGCATGAGCATGAATCAGACGAGCAACCGAACGCTGCACGAGAAGCTGATTTTTGAACATTCGCGACCCGGCCGCGGAGCACGCGGTCAGTGGCCGCGCGCGGAGAGTCCCGGCGCGGGCGTGCCGCAGAATCTGCGCCGCACACAGCGAGCGCTGCTACCGGAAGTCAGTGAGCTCGACGTGGTGCGGCACTTCACGCGCCTGTCGCAACTGAATTTCTCGATCGACACGCACTTCTATCCGCTGGGTTCGTGCACGATGAAGTACAACCCCAAGGCATGCAATGCAGCCGCGTTGCTGCCGGGTTTCCTGGGCCGTCATCCGCTGGCCCCGGTCAGGCACGGTCAGGGTTTCCTTAGCTGCATGTTTGAGCTGCAGGAAATGCTCAAAGCCGTGACCGGCATGCGCGGTGTGGCGCTCAGTCCGCTGGCCGGAGCGCACGGCGAGTTCGCGGGCGTGGCAATGATTCGCGCCTATCACCGCGCGCGCGCAGATCCGGCGCGCAACGAGATTATCGTGCCGGAGGCGGCGCACGGTACCAATCCGGCCACTGCGACCATGTGCGGTTGCGTGGCACGGGAAGTGGCGGTCGGCAGCGACGGCGATGTCGATCTGGAAGCCCTGCGCGCCGCGGTGGGACCGAAGACCGCCGGTATCATGCTCACCAACCCGTCCACGCTGGGTGTGTTCGAGCGCCGCATCGAAGAAGTTGCGCGCATCGTGCACCATGCCGGTGGTTTGCTTTACTACGACGGCGCCAATCTCAACGCGATTCTGGGCAAGGTGCGGCCAGGGGATATGGGTTTCGACGTGATTCATATGAACCTGCACAAGACCTTCTCCACGCCGCACGGCGGTGGCGGTCCGGGTGCCGGCGCAGTCGGCGTGTCTGCGCGGCTGCTGCCGTTTCTGCCACTGCCGATCGTCGGAAGGGAATCCGATGGCAGCTATCGCTGGCTCGATCAGAAGGATCTGCCGCAATCGATCGGCCGATTGACCGGATTTGGCGGAAACGCCGGCGTGCTGCTGCGCGCCTACGTCTATATGCGCATGCTCGGCCGCGAGGGCATGCATCGCGTCGGTGAATTCGCGACGCTGAACGCCAATTACCTGTCGGTGCAGTTACAGAAGGCAGGCTATGAGGCGGCGTTCCCACAGCGTCGCGCCAGCCACGAATTCATTCTGACGCTCAGGCGGCTGGCCCAACAGTACGGCGTTACCGCGATGGACGTGGCGAAGCGGCTGCTCGATCTCGGATTTCATGCGCCCACTACCTACTTCCCGCTGTTGATCAGTGAGTGTTTGCTGATCGAGCCGACTGAGAGCGAAAGCAAGGAGACCCTGGACGCGTTTGTGCGTGCCATGGCGCAGATCCTGCGGGAAGCACGCGAGGATGCGGAACATCTGCACCGCGCCCCGTACACCATGCCGGTGCGCCGGCTGGACGACGTGCGCGCAGCGAAAGAGCTGGATCTGGTCTATCAAAGGCCAGCCGGCTGATGGTCAGCGAAGTCCGCGAAAAGCTGCGGGGCCCGAAACGGATCCTGCGTGCCTTTGGCTCGAGCTTCAAAGGCTTCGTGGGCGCCTATCGCGAAGAGGCCGCGTTCCGGCAGGAACTGGGGTTCGCATGCCTGGCGACACCGCTTGGCATCTGGCTCGGGCGCAACGGCATCGAGCGCGCGCTGCTGGTCGGTCCGGTGTTGCTGGTGCTGATCGTGGAGCTGCTCAACAGCGCGATCGAAGCGACGGTCGATCGCATCGGTCTTGAGCGGCACGTGCTGGCCGGGCTGGCGAAGGACATCGGCTCCGCTGCGGTGCTGACCTCGTTTGTGGTGGTCGGCGTGGTGTGGGCATTGGTCTTGACGGGACGTTAAAGGATAGCGATGACGGCACTGATCTGCGGTTCGATGGCATACGACACCATGATGAGGTTCGAGGGGCGCTTTCACGAGCACATCCTTCCCGATCAAATCCACAAGCTCAATGTGTCGTTCTACGTGCCACGTATGCGGCGCAATTTTGGCGGCTGCGCCGGCAATATCGCCTATAACCTGAAACTGCTCGGCGGCAACGGATTGATCATGGCGACGGTTGGGCACGACTTTGGTCCGTACGCCAAATGGATGGCGCGGCACGGACTTGCCGACACGTACCTGATGACGCTGCCGGAGGAGTTTACCGCGCAGGCTTTCATTACGAGTGATCTGGATAACAACCAGATCACAGCATTTCATCCCGGTGCGATGAACTATTCATACCTGACTAAGGTCAGTGATACGAAAGGAATCAAGCTCGGTATCGTCGGACCGGACAGCCGTCAGGCGATGCTCGAACATGCGCAGCAGTTCGCTGAAATCGGGGTACCGTTCATTTTCGACCTGGGTCAGGGCATGCCCTTGTTCAATGGTGAGGATTTGCGCAGTTTCATCCATCTTGCCGCCTGGGTGGCATTCAACGACTACGAAGCCAGCGTGGTATCCGAGCGCACCGGCTGGTCGCTGCAAGACATTGCCAAGCGTGTCAGGGCACTGATCGTGACGCGCGGCGCCGAGGGTTCCTGGATTTTTGCCGACGGCCAACGACTGGAAATCCCCGCCGCGCCCATTTCAAAGGTGGCGGAGCCTACCGGGTGCGGGGATGCCTATCGAGCCGGCCTGCTGTTCGGTCTGGAGAACGGACTCGACTGGGAGACGACCGGGCGTATTGCCTCACTGCTCGGCGCCATCAAGATCGAAGCTGACGGCCCGCAAATGCAACATTTCACGCTCGACCAGTTCAAGGACCGATATCGCTCGTCCTTCGGGCGTTCTTTGTGAGAGCAATCGATCTGCGCGCCCTGACCCTGTCGCTCGCGCTGCTGTTGGGTAGCGCGGCGGCGGGCGCGGCGGTCACCTCGCCATCGCCGGCGGCGGTGCCTCCAGGGGTTGCCATTCCGGTCAATCCGGAAGCATCCGCCGCGGACTGGGCCGCAACGCTGGAGCGCATTGCCAGCAGTGTGGTGGCGATACAGATTGACCAGGCGCGCTCGTTCGACACCGAGCGCAACGTGTCCGCGCAGGCCACCGGTTTCGTGGTCGATGCGGAGCGCGGGCTCATTCTCACCAACCGCCATGTGGTGACTCCCGGGCCGGTCACCGCCGAGGCTACCTTTCTCAATCGCGAAGAGGTGCAGCTCTATCCGGTCTATCGCGATCCGGTGCATGACTTCGGCATTTATCACTACGATCCCAGCAAGCTGAAGTTCATCCAGCCCAAGGCGCTGCCACTGGCGCCCCAGGCCGCGCAGATCGGCCGCGAGATTCGGGTGGTCGGCAACAATGCCGGCGAGCAGCTTTCCATTCTGGCGGGCACGCTCGCTCGACTGGATCGCGAGGCGCCTGAATACGGACTCGGACGCTACAACGACTTCAATACTTTCTACATTCAGGCGGCGTCCGGTACCTCCGGCGGCTCGTCGGGCTCGCCTGTGATCGACATTCACGGTCGGGTGCTGGCGCTGAACGCGGGCGGAGCCTCGGGCGCGGCCTCCAGCTTCTATTTGCCGCTCGATCGCGTGCGGCGAGCACTTCAGCTGATCCAGCAGGGCAAGGCGGTCACGCGCGGCACGCTGGAGACCGAGTTCCGCTATCGGCCTTTCGATGAGCTGCGGCGCCTCGGGCTGCAGAGCGATACCGAGGCCGAGGTGCGCAAGACACAACCCGATGGCACCGGCATGCTGGTGGTGTGGGACGTGCAGCCGGGTTCAGTGGCGGACGGTGTGCTCGAGCCCGGCGATATTCTGGTGAAGGTCAATGGAGCCCTGGTGACGCGCTTCGATCCGCTCGAGGCCAGTCTGGACGACACCGTCGGCGGTAACGTGGATCTGCAGCTGCAACGTGGTGGCAAGCTGTACGACGCCAAGCTGAAGGTCGGCAATCTGGATACGATCACGCCGGCATCCTTTCTCGAGATCGGCGACGCCGTGGTGCATACGCTGTCCTACCAGGAAGCGCGCGCATTTCACCAACCGATCAACGGTGTGTTCGTCGCGGCGTCCGGCTACATCTTCGATGCGGCCGGCGTGCCGCGCGGTGCGATCATCACCGAACT
>DATMRM010000212.1:0-4744 GCA_035566155.1 Steroidobacteraceae bacterium
GTCGGACCACACGACACGCCGCCGACACCCAATGGCGTGGGACCGCACGACACGCCGCCGACACCCAATGGCGTCGGACCACACGACACGCCGCCGACACCCAATGGCGTCGGACCGCACACGAAGAAGACCAAGAAGAAGACCAAGAAGAAGACTGTGAAGAAGAAAGCGGTCAAGAAGACGAAGAAGGTAGCGAAAAAGAAGAAGAAGGCCGCTAAGAAAAAATAGCGACCGCGTGATCAGTGTGCCAATTGCGCCTGCGCATTGGCGATCAGCGCGCGGTTGCTGGCTGCAACGCGGGCCATGAGCGCACGAAAATCGTTCCGCCCGCGCAGCGCGGACAGGAACGGTTCGTGCTGAGCCCACCATTCGCGCCGCCATCCGAGATCGGCGGCGCGAGTGAGTGCCTGCATTGCTCCACCGCTATCTCCCAGCAGCGCCAGTACCTGCGCCCGCAGCGCGTAGGGACCAAAGCGATCCATCCCGGCCGCCATTTCCCGATCGAGCAGCGTTAGGATTTCGTGCAGGTGACGATTCGCGGCCTCCTGATCCCCGTTGCGCAGTTCAGATTGAGCGACGGTCAGCAGATCCGAGTCTCCCCAGCGCGCGAACCAGGGATCGTTCACTTCCGCTTCATTGAAATCAGGGGCGGACCTGGCGCGCGCAATGGCCTGTTGCGCGGCGGCATCGTCCCCGGCCAGCAAATGGAAGTACGCAGTTTTGAGCAGGATGCGCGCCTGCGCCGACCCATCGAGTCCGCTGGTTGCCAGATGTGAGCGCAGCGGTGCTGCGCCGCCGTCTTTGTAGACGACCGCAGCCATGCCGAGATGAACCTCTTCGTCGTTGTGCGTGGCGGCAAGTGCCCGTTGGTAGGTGTCCCGAGCGAGCGCCGACAGTCCGATCGTCATCAGCAGGTCCGCGCGCTGCTTGTAAAGGTCGATGTCCTTTGGCTCACTGTTGAGCGCTTCGGCGTTCCACTTCAGCGCCTCCGGGATGTCTCCCCTGGTACGTGCCAGCCAGCCTGTGGCGATGGTCCCGAAGTTTCCCTGATCCTGCAGGGCGCGCGCGCGGGCGCATGCGGTCGCGGCCTCCTGGTACCGATTGAGGTCCGTGAGCGCGATGCATTGACGCGCGTGGTGCAGGAAATCCAGCGGATCGAGCACCAGCGTGTGCTGATAGGCTTCCAGCGCATCACGCGGGCGCCCTTCCATCGTGTAGAGCCGACCGAGCTCGGCGAACGCCCAGCTGTTGTTCGGGTTCATCGCCACGGCATGCTGCAGATCGCTTTGCGCTTCGTCCAGATGCAGCTCCTCAGAGCGCAACGCGCCGCGCACCGTGTACAGCTCGGAAAGTTGTGGATCAAGCCGCAGCGCGGTGTCCAGCAAGGGTTCCGCGGCAGCGGCCACTTCGCGCACGGTACGCGTATCGACCCAGTGCTGGTTCAGATAGGCGTACGCGAGGCCGACATAGGCGAGGGCGAAGTTCGGATCGTTCGCCAGTGCCTGCCGATACAGCTCGATGGCCTGCAGCGTCGACTCGCGGGTGCGTTCCAGCCGATAGTGACTGGCAAGCAGGTATAGGTTGTAGGCCTGCGGATTGGCACTCTGGCGCTGGGCGAATTTTTGCGTCGTGCTGGGTGTCAGCCGGATCTGCAGACTCTCCGCGACCGCGCGGGCGATCAGCTCCTGCGTCTTGATGGTGTCATCGATATGTTGGTCATAGTTGGAAGACCAGACGTGATAGCCGGTACGGGCATCGATCAACTGGGCAGTCACTCGCATGTTATCGCCAGATCGGCGGATGGAACCTTCCAGCACATGCGTCGTGTTGAGCTTCTTGCCGATCTCGCGCGCATCATGCTGGCCACGGAACGCAAAGGCGGAGGTTCGCGCCACCACCCGCAGAGTGGGAATCTGGGCCAGCCAGTTCGACAACTCTTCAGTGAGACCGTCGCAGAAGATCTGGTCCCGGTGCTCTTCCGTCATATCAATGAACGGCAGTACCACGATGGAGTCCGTGATGTCATCCGGCGACGTCAGGAAGTGGCGCGCGATGAATATGACGGGGGCCAACAGAACGAGCGTGATTGCGATCAGGATCCACAGCAGGTTGACGCGACGCCTCGACGCGACCTGCGGCTGATTGGCAGCCTCGGTCGTTGTAGCCGGAAGGACTGTTACCGCGTTGGATTCGGATACTGGCGTTAGCTGAGTACACGCCCGCGGGGTGACAGCACTGACTGCCGCAATCAGCCGATATCCCTTTCGCGGAACTGTCGCCAGATAGGTAGGCGCTGCATCGGAGTCCCCCAGGGTGCGCCGTAGTTGCGAGACCGCCTGGTACACCGATGCCGATCCGACCACCACGCCGTGCCAGACCTCGTTGAGCATCACATCGACGCTCAGGACCTCCCCGGGTCTTTCTGCCAATAGCAATAGTAACCGCATCGTGCGCGGCTCAAGTTTTTGAGTTTCGCCGCGACGCGAGATGGTGTCGGTTTGGGGGTCAGCAATCCAATCCCCGATTTGAATGGGCGCCTTCAAGCGTCCTGTCATCGACCCTGCCTCGACTCTTTCATTGGGAAGTATAGCTGCGATCCGGCAACAGATAAGTACCTGAATTTGGAGGCATTGAGAAATGCTTCAGCATTTCTTCAGACTTTCTTGAGGACTACGGATTCTTTAATCCGTACATCACTCGATATCGTCAATTGGGAGGGATGGACGCGTCATGCAAATGCCGACCGAGGCTTCACAGCCAATCGCAATTTACACTTTGGGGCGCTTCGAAGTGGCGTTGAACGGCACGCCACTGAAGTTCGTTTTCAAGGTTCCCCGCAAACCGTTAGCCTTGTTAAAGGCTCTGCTGGCAGGGGGTCGGAACGGAGTCAGCCAAACGGCACTCTGCGACACCATTTGGCCGGATCTGGAACCGTGGTCCGCGGCCCGTGCGCTTCATATCACCGCATTCCGGCTCCGGGCGCTGCTCGGCAGCAAGTCCGCGCTGATAGTTCAGGAGGGAAGGGTTGCGCTGGACCCGGAGCAATGCTGGGTTGATGCCTGGCAGTTCGAACATTCGCTGGCCCAGGCCAAGGATCCCACCGAGCAGCTTTGGGCCCTGCGGTTCTATCGGGGCAACTTCCTGACCGATTCGGATCATCCGCTGGCATTGGAGACGCGCGATCGACTGAGCTGCAAGTTCATCCGGTCGGTGTCGCAACTCGGCGCAAGCTACGAACGCATCGGCGACGGGCAGTCCGCGATCGACCTGTACCTGATGGCGCTGGATGCGGACGGTCGCTGCGAGGAACTGCATCAATCGCTGATGCGCTGCCTGGCGCGCGAAGGTCAACCTTCGGCAGTGGCTGCCGCCTACCATCGCTGCCGGGCGTCGCTGGAGCGTCATTTTGGTACCAAGCCTTCCGAAGTGACCGAGCAGATCTATCGCGAGGCCTGTCCGGACACGACCACCCGTCGCGCGCATGAGCCGGCGTTGCGTGTCGTCAATGGACATCGCGCGGGAGAGTCAACCCCTGCCTGAGCGGTAGCAATATACGGGGGTGCCACCTATCCTAGGTGGCACCCCGACTGTGCAGCTCCGACACTGATAGACCAGGGATCTCATCCGCCTGAGCCTCTTCGGTTGCAGGCGTCAGGCTAATGCTCGGATACGCCATCCTGGCCGTGATCGTCATTGTTTGGCTAGCTGATCGGGCCGACTTGCGCAGGCGTTTGGATAGCCTGGAGCGCGAGCTGCGTGAACTCAAACTCAGCGCCCGTCGCCAACCCGGCCCGGCATCGGCCAGCGGCGACACATTGCCCGCTACACCCGCTACACCGCTTGCGCCTGCAGCCACGCAAGCGAGCGCATCCCGGGTAGCGACCGACTCGGCGCCGATTCGCGCTGCGCCCGAACTCGCCACGCGCTCGGAGTGGGTTGCGCCCCCGCCCGAACCGCCCGCCCCCGCGATGCAACCTGCCCCGCCACCGGTTGCGCAGACCGTCATCCCGCGCCTGTGGCAACTCATCAGTGGCGGTAATCCGATCGTTCGCTTTGGCGTCATCATTCTCTTTTTCGGCGTCGCCTTTCTGCTGCGCTACGCCGCCGAGCACAGTCATCTCACCATCGAAGATCGCCTGATCGGTGTCGCGCTCGGAGCGATCGCCCTGTTGGGAGCGGGCTGGTTCTGGCGCAACCGCCATCGAACCTACGCGATGGCATTGATGGGCGGCGGTGTGGGCGTGCTGTATCTGACGGTCTTCATCGCCTATCGCAACTACGCGCTGGTTTCGGCGCCGGCGGCGTTTGCGCTGCTGGCCGTTGTCGGCGGCTTGTCCGCAGCGCTGGCGATCCTGCTCGACTCGATGGCGTTCGCCGTGCTGGGTACGGTCGGTGGCTACCTGGCGCCGGTGCTTGCCTCGACGCCGCGCGACGACCATGTGGCGCTGTTCTCCTACTATGCGCTGCTCACGCTGGTGGTCGCCGGCATCGCGTGGTACCGATCGTGGCGCCCACTGAATCTGGTGGCGTTTGTATTCACGTACAGCATCGGCACGGCTTGGGGTGTGCTGCGTTATCGGCCCGAGGATTTTTCTACCAGCGAACCTTTCTTGATCCTCTTCCTGCTGATGTTCGTATTTCTGGCCGTGTCGTTTGCGTGGTCGCGTGCCAGTCAGCACAGCCACTATGTTGACGGTGCACTGGTGTTTGGAGCGCCGATCGTCACGATGGGACTGCAGGCGGG
>DATMRM010000213.1:0-16472 GCA_035566155.1 Steroidobacteraceae bacterium
CGCCGATGAAGTTCATCCGGACGACCACGTTTTTGAAAGCTCGGGCGTCAAGGTGTTCGTGGATCCGAAGAGCCTGCCCAGCGTCGACGGCACGCGCATCGATTTCGTGCGCCAGGGCCTGAACGAAAGCTTCCGCTTCGAAAATCCCAACGTGCGCGCAGAGTGCGGCTGCGGTGAGAGCTTCACGGTCTGATAATCCCTAATCGGCGAGGCCTTGGAACACCGGTATACTGCCGCCCTTTTTTGAGCACGGAGGTTCCGCATGGCGCTCGAGCGCACCCTGTCTATTGTCAAACCCGATGGCGTCAGCCGTAACCTGATCGGCAACGTCTACCAGCGACTCGAGAAGGCGGGACTGCGGATCGTTGCCGCGCGGATGCTGCGTCTGACGCAGCCGCAGGCGGAACTGTTCTACGAGGTGCACAGGGAGCGTCCGTTCTACAAGGATCTGGTGCGCTACATGACCTCCGGCCCGGTCATCGCTCAGGTGCTGGAGGGCGAGAGCGCGATCAGCAAGAACCGCGAGATCATGGGTGCGACCGATCCGAAGAAGGCCGCTGCGGGTACCATTCGTGCGGACCTGGCTCAGAGCATCGAGCACAATGTGGTGCACGGCTCGGATGCGCCGGAGACCGCCGCACGCGAGATCGCGTTCTTCTTCAGTTCGACGGAGATATGTCCACGCCTGTAAATCTGCTCGGCCTGCCGCGGCCTGACCTGGAAAGCTTCTGCGCCGAGCTGGGATCCAAGCCCTTTCGCGCGCGCCAGTTGATGAACTGGCTCTACAAGCGCGGCTGCGACCGCTTCGATCAGATGACCGATCTCGCGCTCGACTTCCGTGCCTGTCTGGTTGAGCGCGCCGAAGTCCGCCTGCCCGAAATCATCACGGTCCAGCGCGCCAGCGATGGCACCTGCAAGTGGCTGCTGCGCGCCGACGCGTCGCAGGCGTTCGAGATGGTCTATATCCCGGAGGTGGACCGCGGCACGCTGTGCATTTCCTCGCAGGTCGGCTGCGCGCTGGACTGCGCTTTCTGTTCCACCGCGCAGCAGGGGTTCAATCGCAACCTGAGCACCGCGGAGATCGTGGGGCAGGTGTGGCTTGCGAACCGTGAACTGGGATTCCAGCCAGGCGGCGATCGCATCATCACCAATGTCGTGCTGATGGGGATGGGAGAGCCGCTGGCAAACTTTCGCAATGTGATTGCCGCGTGCCGGATCTTCCTGGACGATCTGGGGATGGATCTGTCACGACGTCGGGTGACCCTGTCCACCTCCGGCCTCGTGCCACAGATCTATCGCCTGGCGCAGGAAATCAATGTCGCTCTGGCGGTTTCCCTGCATGCCCCGGACGATGAGCTGCGCGACCGGCTGGTACCCATCAACCGCTTGCACCCGATCGCCGAACTGCTCGAGGCGTGCTGGCACTACATCGACGAACAGAACGGGCGCAGCGTCACGTTCGAGTATGTGATGCTGGAGGGCGTGAACGACTCACCGCTGCAGGCGCGCCGCCTGAGTAAACTGCTCGCTGGGCACCCGGCCAAAGTGAACCTGATTCCATTCAATCCCTATCCGGGCGCACAATTCCACCGCTCCGGCGATGAGGCGATCGTGCGGTTTCGCGATGAGTTGAATCGGGCCGGGGTTATCGCCACGATACGGCGCACGCGCGGCGATGACATCGATGCAGCGTGTGGACAGCTCGTGGGACGCGTGATCGATCGCACCGTGGTGCGTCTGGGAGCCAAGGCCGCGGCGCGCTTGTCGCGCGCTGCCGGGATGAATGCATGAAACGGATGCTGTTATCGGTCGTGTCAGGGCTGGCACTTGCGAGCTGCCACAGCACTCCAACGGTCAATCCGTCGGTTGGCAGCAACGCCAATCCCGGACGCCCAACGACTTCCGGCGGCCCGACCCAGACGCAGCGCGCGGCCGCCGCCCGAGCCAACATGACGCTGGGCCTGGGGTATCTGCAGCAGGGCAACCTGCCGATCGCCAAGGAAAAGCTCGATAAAGCGCGCAGTGAGGACCCTGATCTGCCCGACATTCACGGCGCGATGGCACTGCTCGATGAGCGCCTCGGCAAAGACAAGGAAGCCGATAAGGAGTTTCGCGCGGCGCTGAAGATCGACCCACACGATCCGGCGATGCTCAACAACTATGCGGTGTTCCTGTGCAGTCACGGCAAGCCCGATGAGGGCGTGCGTAACTTCGAGCAGGCAGCCTCCAATCCGCTCTACTCGACACCGTGGGCTGCCTATACCAACGCCGGGGTCTGTCTGCGTGCGGCGCACCGCGATGCCGAGGCCCGGCCGCGCTTTGATCGCGCATTGCGTTCCAATCCGGCTTACAGCGAAGCGGTGTTCCAGTCCGCCGATCTGGATCTGCAGCAGCAGAAATATCCGGAGGCGCGCTTCCTGATCGATCTGTTCCTGCTGCGAAATCCGGCCACACCCGATCTGCTGCTGCTCGCGTGGCGTGTCGCGCAGGCACAGAACGATCCGACCGCCCAACAGAAATACGCGGCGCGGCTGGCGCAGGAATTCCCCAATTCGGAACAATCGCGCGCGCTCACCCCCACGCGACCCAATCCTGGATGAACCATGGCCGACGGGGAGGGGACATCGCTGACCAGCAGTCCCGGAGCACGACTTGCAGTGGCCCGGAGGCAGGCCGGCATGTCCACCAGCGAGGCGGCCGAGCGTCTGCACCTGAACCCGCAGACACTGGAGGCGCTGGAAGCAGGGCGCATGGAGGCACTCGGCGCAGCCGTTTATGCGCGCGGGCACCTGAAGCGATATGCCGAGCTGGTGGGAGTCGCGGAATCCGAAATACTGGCCGCGTACGACGCCTGGTCAGGCCGACCCGCAGCACTGCCGGATCTGCGCGAGGTCATTACCGCGCCGGCGGTACGCTCCGGAACGCGCCGCTTCGAACTCAAAGCCGGACACGCGCTGACAGGGGCCATTGTTCTGGTTCTGGTGATGGTGGTGTGGTGGGCGATGCGAAAGCCTTCGCGGGTGAGCGAGCGCGCCGTGCCAGCGGCCGCGGTGCAATCGGCCGCGCCAGCCCCGGCGGCCCCGACGCTCACCCCGTCCTCAATACCGGCCCCAACACCCGCCGCACCGCCGCCTGCCCCGGCGCCGCCGGTGGCCGCGACGGTAAGGCCGGTCGCCCCGAGCAGTGCCCAGTCCAGGCCGCCACCGGTGGCAGTCTCCGCGCCGCTGGTCAATGCGCCTGCGGTATCCGCGCCTGCAACGGTGTCGGTAAGCGGGCCGCCGGCTCGCCTGGCACTGAATTTCAGCGAAAATAGCTGGATAGAAATCTATGGTGCCGATGGTGCACAGTTGTTTCATGGAATGGCTCAGGCGGGCTCACAACATCGCGTCACCGGCATCGCCCCGCTGCGGGTGTTTCTCGGCAATCCGCCGGCCGTGACGCTTGAAATGAACGGACATCCTGTGGTCATGACCGGCAATCCCAAACCGCGTCGATTCTCGCTCGATGATGCCGGCCACATCGTGGAAGTGCGCGCCTCCGATACGTCAGCCAAGGGGCCGACCGCGCAGCCTCGATCCGACTGACCTTCGGAGAACATCGTTGAGCAAACAGATTCAGCCGGTTCGCGGCATGAACGATGTGCTGCCCGCGCAAATCGCGCTCTGGCAGCACGTCGAACGTGTCGCCCGCGGCATCTTCGAGTCCTACGGCTACCAAGAAATACGCGTACCGGTTGTCGAACACACCGAGCTGTTCAAGCGCTCGATCGGTGAATTCACTGATATCGTCGAGAAGGAGATGTATACCTTCCAGGACCTCGGTGGCGACAGTCTGACGCTGCGGCCCGAGGCCACCGCCGGCATCGTGCGGTCGGCCATTTCCAATGGGTTGCTGCGCGGAGCACGCCACAAGCTGTGGTGTATCGGCCCGATGTTCCGGCACGAGCGTCCGCAAAAGGGACGGTACCGGCAGTTCTATCAGCTCGACCTGGAGGCGATCGGCTTCCCGGGTCCGGACGTGGACATTGAGCTGATTGCGCTGATCTCACGCCTGTGGCGCGAACTGAAGCTCACGCAGGTACGCCTGCTGATCAACTCGCTCGGCACCGCGGCCGCGCGCGCTGTCTATCGCGAGCGGCTGCAGGAGTACCTGCGTTTGCATGAGAGCGAGCTGGATGAGGACAGCCGCCGCCGGCTCGAGGGTAACCCGCTGCGCGTGCTGGACAGCAAGAATCCGGCGATGCGCAGCGTGATCGAGCGCGCGCCGGTGCTGACGGATTTCCTGGATTCGGAGTCGGCCGAGCACTTTGCGCGGCTTCGGGCCGGGCTGGACGCGCTGGGTGTGGCGTATGAAGTCAATCCGCGGCTGGTGCGCGGGCTGGACTATTATTCACGCACCGTGTTTGAGTGGGTGACCGACGCCCTGGGCGCGCAGGATGCGGTCTGCTCGGGAGGTCGCTACGATGGCCTGACCGCGCAACTGGGGGGTGAGGCGACAGCGGCCATCGGTTTTGCGATGGGGATCGAGCGCGTGGTGGAACTGGTCAGCCTGTCAGGCAGCACGCCGGTCGTCGCGACGCCCGAGATCTACATCGTCGCGAGCGGATCGCGCGCGGAGCTCGAGGCACTGCGACTGGCCGAACGGCTGCGCGATGCGCTGCCCGGACGCGGTGTGCTCGTCAATCTGGGCGGAGGCAACTTCAAGACCCAGTTTCGCCGTGCGGACAAGAGCGGCGCCCGGCTGGCGCTGATTCTGGGCGACGCAGAACTCGATCGCGGTGTCGCCGCGGTGAAAACTTTGCGCAGCGAGGCCGGTCAGATGGACTGCCCGCTGGGCGAGCTGCCGGCGCGTATTGCGTCCTGGCCTTAAGGTTGGATGGAGACGGTGCGTGGATGAGTATCTGAGTGAACGGGAACAATGGGAGCGCGTGCTGCAGTGGCTGCGCGAGCAAGGCCCGTGGGTGCTGGTGTCGATCGCAGTCGTGATGACGGGCTACTATGGTTGGAATTACTGGCATAGCCGTGTCGAGCAGCGCTACGTCACGGCCGCCACCCGTTATGAGGCCGTTCTGCAGTCCTTCCGCAATCGCGACGGCAAGGGCGAGCCGAACCTGGATGCGGGACTGAAGCTGACCGAACAGTTCATCAAGGACTATCCATCGACCGGCTACGCCGATCAGGCAAACCTGTTCGCCGCCGGCGCGCTGGTGGAGAACCGCTCATTCGATCAGGCAGCGAGCCGATTGGCTCAGGTGATGAATTCCACCAAGGATCCTGAGCTGGGGCTGATCGCGCGCTTGCGACTCGCGCGCGTACAGCTCGCTCAGAACAAGCCCGATGAGGCGCTCAAGACCCTCAGTGCGGTCGAGCCGGGTGCCTTTGCCGCGCGTTACTCGCAAGTGCGCGGCGATGCGCTGTTTGCCAAGGGTGATCGCGAGGGTGCGCTCAGGGAGTATCGCGCCGCGCGCTCTGCGGCGGGCGACACCATCGATACCGGACTGCTCGATCTGAAGATCGACGAACTGGCGCACTCGTGAGCACTGAACGCCTGAGCCTGCGAGGCTGGTCGGCGGTGTTGCTGGCCGTGCTGCTCGGCGTGGTGCTGCTACCGGGATGCAGCCACAAGAAGGACACGAAGAAGACCAACGACAAGCCGATGGCGCTGGTGCCGGTCACCAATCACTTCGAGGTGCGCCGCGTATGGTCGAACCGAATCTCCGGTGAGAGCCCGAAGCTGCGGCTCGGGCTGGGAGTGGCCGCGAGCGGTGAGCGCGTGTTCGTCGCCAGTCACAAGGGTGTGGTGGACGCGTTCGCGCTGGACAGCGGCAAGCGCCTGTGGCGCGTGCGGTTGAAAGCGCCCCTGTCAGGGGGTCCGTCCGCCGGCCATGACAGGGTGGCCGTCGGCACGTCGAAGGGCGAGGTCATCCTGCTGTCGGAAACCGACGGCAGCGTACTTTGGCGCGTGCGTGTCAACTCCGAGATCCTGGCGGGTCCGGCGATTGGCGCCGACCTTGTCGTGGTGCGCACTGTAGACGGCAAGATGCATGGGCTGGCGGTCAAGGACGGTGTCGAGAGCTGGGTCGTCGACCAGCAGGTGCCGAAGCTGTCACTGCGCGGAACCAGCGCGCCGACACTCTCGGGCGATCTGGCGATCACCGGTTTCGACAATGGTCGCGTGGTCGCAGTCAATCGCCGTAACGGTTCGACGGTATGGGATGCCGCCGTCGGACAGTCACACGGCAGTACCGAGCTGGCACGTCTGATCGACGTGGACTCGCCGGTGGTGGTCGAAGGAGAAGACCTGTTTACCGTGGCGTTCCAGGGGCGCGTCGTGCACATCTCGCGCGACACGGGCCAGGTGCTGTGGACACATGACGTGTCGAGCTATCGCGGGCTGGCGATCGATGCCGACAGCGTCTATGTCTCCACCGCCGACGGCGACATCGTACGCCTCGACCGCAAGAACGGCACCGAGCAGTGGCGGCAAAAGGCGATGGAGCGCCGGCAGCTCACCGCACCGGTCCTCTATGAAGGCTATCCGGTCGTGGCCGACGGCGGCGGCGTACTTCATTGGCTCAATCCCGCGAACGGTGATGTCGTGGCCCGCGCCGAAGTGGACAAGTCCTCCTCGCGCAACGCGCTCAAGTCCAAGGGAATCTCACTCAAGCGAAGAATCAGCAGTGAGCCGATCGCGGCCGGAGGCTTGCTGCTGGTATTCACCGACTCTGGTCTGCTCAGCGCATTTCGCTCCCCGCCGCCCGGCGGAAAATGAGCTTGGCCGATGTTGCCGATCGTTGCGATCGTCGGGCGGCCGAACGTCGGCAAGTCCACCCTCTTTAACGCGCTGACGCGCAGTCAGGCGGCCATCGTGGCGGACGTACCCGGCGTCACCCGCGACCGGCAGTACGGCTACTCGCGCATCGGTGCGGTGCCGTGTGTGCTGATCGATACCGGCGGCCTGATCGAAAACCCCACGGGTCTGGAGGCGCAGATGCGCGTGCAGACCGAGAAAGCAGTCGCCGAGGCCGACCGGCTGATCCTCGTGGCGGACGCTCGCGCCGGAATGACCTCACAGGATCAGTTCATCGCGCGCGAACTGCGCCGCACCGGCAAACCGGTGGTGCTGGCACTCAACAAGGCCGAAGGTCTCGACGAGGACATGGTCGCCGCGGACTTTCATACGCTCGGGTTGGGCAGGCCGCTTGCGATCGCTGCCAGTCACGGCCAGGGCTGCCGCGAGTTGATCGACGAGGTGTTGAGCGGCATGCAGGCCGATGCAGCGCCCGCCGAGGATACCAGCGCGATCCGTGTCGCGATCATCGGACGACCGAACGTCGGCAAGTCCACGCTGGTGAATCGGCTGCTCGGTGAGGAGCGTGTGATTGCCAGCGAACAGCCGGGAACCACGCGCGATAGTATCCTGGTGCCGTTTCAGCGCGACGGTCGCGACTTCCTGCTGGTGGACACCGCGGGTGTGCGCCGGCGCGGGAAGGTGGCCGATGCGGTCGAGCGCGCCAGCGTCGCGCGCACGCTGCAGGCGATTGCCGAATCGCACGTGGTGATCCTGGTGCTGGATGCGCACGATGCGATCGGTGAGCAGGACGCGAGCGTGCTCGGACAAGCGCTGGATCGGGGCCGTGTGATCCTGATCGCAATCAATAAATGGGATGGCATCGCGACGGAGCAGCGTGACGAGATCCGCCGCCAGCTATCCCTAAAACTGGATTTCGTGCCGTTCGCGCCGCTGCATTTCATTTCTGCGCGTCACGGCACTGGCGTCGGAGAGCTGGCGCGCGATGTGATCCGCGGCTACGACGCGGCCATGCGCGCGATGGCGACCCCGGAACTGACCCGCACGCTGGAGCGCGCCCTGCAGGCGCATCAACCGCCGCTGGTGCGCGGTCGGCGCATCAAGCTGCGCTACGCACATCAGGGCGGGCGCAATCCACCGCGCATCATCGTGCATGGCAATCAGACCGCCTCGGTGCCGGAAGCCTACCGACGCTATCTGGCGAATGTATTTCGCGAGACGTTCGATCTGTACGCGACCCCGGTGGCGGTCGATTTTCGTACCGATGCCAATCCGTACGATCGCAAGCGAGCAGGCAAAGTCAGGGCTCGGCGGGCGGCAGGAACAATGCCGGGTCGACAAAGGCGTGGTTGAGCGCAACCCCGAAGTGCAGATGAGGTCCGGTGACACGCCCCGTGGCGCCCACCTTGCCGATGATGCCCCCGGCATGCACCACCTCGCCCACATGCACGCTGATCTGCGACAGATGGCAGTACATCGTGATCAGTCCTTCGCCGTGATCGAGCAGCACCGTGTTGCCGTTGAAGAAGTAATTCCCGGTATCGATGACCCGCCCGTCCGCCGCGGCATGCACCGCAAGGCCTTGGGGCGCCGGGATGTCCATGCCTGAATGCGGATTGCGCGCCTCGCCGTTGAAGACGCGGCGCGATCCATAGGAACTCGAGCGCGCACCCGGGACCGGCGGCAGCAGGCGCAGTGTCGAGGGCGGCTGCTCGGAGAAGCTGGACAGCGCGGTCTGCAGATGCGACCGCTCGCGTGCCGCGCGGGCCTGATCACGCCCGGACAGATCCACCTTAGCTGGGGAGACCGTCAGGCGCTGCGTGGTGTAGTTCTTGTCGCCGACCTGAAAGCTCTGGCTGCTTGCCGGGGCACCGGCACTGGCAGCGATACTGACCGTGGTGTTGCCGATCGGAGCACTGAGCGGAATCCCGATCACTGCCAGCCAGTGATCGGCCTGCCGCAGCACCATCACGCGGTTGGACTCGAAGGTGACCACCGGGGTGGCATCCGCGGGCTGCTGCAGAGGCAGTAACACCACGCCTCCGGGCACTGCTTCGGCCTGTGGCAGATCCAGCGCAAAGACGCCGGGCACGGCACTCAGCGTCAGTGCCGCCGCCAGCACGCAGGCACGCACGCTCTTCATGGGCCGCGTTCGATCACCCTGGCGCGCACCGAACCGTTCGCGAGCTGTGCATCGAGGTCCTCGCCCACCGACAACTGTTCGGCAGAAGTCACCAGTGCGCCGTCGGCGCTGCGCGTGATGACCGCGAAGCCGCGGCCCAGCGTAGCCAGCGGGCTGACAGCCTGCAGTGCGCGCGCGGCGCTGTCCAGCCGTGCGGCCTGGTGCGCCACGCAGACGCGCACGGCGCGCTGCAGTCTCTGGTCGAGCTGCCTCAGCCGCTGATCATACTGCGCGAGACGAATTCCGGGATGCGCCTGCTGCAGGCGGTGCCCGAGGGAGCGCAGGTGGGCGACCTGCTGTGCGAGCCGGACGCGCGCCGAGCGCGACAGACGCTGAGACAGCGCCTGCAGACGCTCGCCATCGACGCCGATTGTGCGGCGCATGCCAGCGAGGAAGCGCCGGTGAAGCTGGGCCAGCCGGTGCAGCCAGTGACGGGTGTCAGGTGCCACCAGCTCGGCGGCTCCGGAGGGTGTCGGCGCACGCACGTCGGCGACGAAGTCGGCAATCGTAAAGTCGATCTCATGGCCGATCCCGGCGACCACCGGAATGCCGCAGCGGTAGATCGCACGTGCCACGCTCTCCTCGTTGAAGGCCCACAGATCCTCGAGCGAGCCGCCACCGCGCGCCAGGATCAGAACATCGCACTCGGCGCGGGCGGAAGCCAGGTCCAGCGCTCTGACGATCGCGCGCGGCGCCGCATCCCCTTGTACCGGGACCGGATGCACCAGGACACGCGCTGACGGAAAGCGCCGGCCCAGGATATTCAGAATGTCGCGGATGGCCGCTCCGCTGGGGGAGGTGATGACGCCGATCAGTCTGGGCGCCGTCGGCAGCGCACGCTTGCGCTCCGCGGCGAACAGGCCTTCGGCCTCGAGTTTGCGCTTGAGATCGTCGAAAGCACGTTGCAGGGCTCCGAGTCCCGCGTCTTCCAGATGCTCGATCTGCAGCTGAAACTCGCCGCGCGGTTCGTACAGGCTGACGCGGCCGCGCGCCAGCAGCAACTGGCCTTCACGCGGCGTGAAGCGGGCCAGGATATTGCGCTGCCGGTACATGCAACAGCGCAGCTGCGCCTCGCCGTCTTTCAGCGAAAAATACCAGTGACCCGAAGCCGGCCGCGATAGATTCGACAGCTCGCCCTGGACCCAGACGTTGCCGATGCCCGACTCGATCAGCAGCCGCACTTCGCGGTTGAGATCCGACACCGAGTAGATCGTGCGCTGTCTGGCCGGTGGCTCGGGAGTGCCGGCTTTGGCGGCGGAGGGCGGATCAAAAAACTCGTGCTGCATGGCCGGAATCAACGCTAAGCGGACGCTTTGCCCAGGAAGTGGTTTACCCAACTGCGGTGACACGATACCATGCACTGCTTCTTCTCGTAGCCGCGAGGCTCCATGCGAATCCTCGAAGAAGCCCTTACCTTCGATGACGTCCTGCTCGTTCCCGCACGTTCCGACGTCCTGCCGCGCGAAGTTGATCTGTCCACTCAACTGACCCGCCGAATCCGGCTCGGTCTGCCAGTGCTGTCTGCGGCCATGGATACGGTGACCGAGGGGCGACTGGCGATCACGATGGCGCAGGAAGGCGGCATCGGCATCATCCACAAGAACATGTCGATCGAGTCGCAGGCACGCGAAGTCGCGCAGGTGAAAAAATTCGAAAGCGGCGTGATCACCGATCCGATCACGGTGCCGCCCGAGACCACCATTCGTCAGGTCATCGAACTGACGCGCGCGCGCGGCATCTCCGGTGTACCGGTGGTCAGCGGCAACAAGGTGCTCGGTATCGTCACGCACCGCGACCTGCGCTTTGAGCGCCAGCTGGATGCTCCGGTCAGCGCGGTGATGACACCGAAGTCACGCCTGATCACGGTGCGCGAGAACGCACCGAAGGAAGAAGTGCAGCGCCTGCTGCACAAGCATCGCATCGAGAAAGTGCTGGTCGTCAATGGCGACGACGAGCTCCGCGGCATGATCACGGTGAAGGATTTCCAGAAGGCGACCGAGTTCCCGCGCGCCAGCAAGGATGTCAGCGGTCGGCTGCGGGTCGGCGCCGCGGTCGGCACCAGTCCGGACACGCTCGATCGCGTCAGCGCCCTGCGCGAGGCGGGCGTCGATGTGATCGTCGTGGACACCTCCCACGGTCACTCGCGCGGCGTGCTCGATATGATTGCGAAGCTCAAATCGCGCTGGTCAGATCTGGAATTGATCGCCGGTAACATCGTGACGCGTGAGGCGGCACTGGATCTGGTGGCGGCGGGTACGGATGCGGTCAAGGTCGGTATCGGACCCGGCTCGATCTGCACCACACGTGTGGTCGCGGGCGTCGGCGTGCCGCAGATTTCGGCGGTCGCAAACGTCGCTGCCGCGCTGGAAGGCAAGCCGATCTCGATCATTGCCGACGGTGGTATCCGCTATTCGGGTGATCTGGCCAAGGCGATCGCAGCCGGCGCGCACGCCGTGATGATCGGTGGCATGTTCGCCGGTACCGAGGAGTCTCCCGGAGAAGTCGAGCTCTATCAGGGCGCTTCCTACAAGGCCTACCGCGGCATGGGCTCGCTGGGTGCGATGGCCGAGCGCTACGGCTCCGCCGATCGCTACTTTCAGGACACCGCTTCTGAACTGGAGAAGCTGGTGCCCGAGGGGATCGAAGGCCGTGTGACCTACAAGGGCAGCCTGGTCACGATTCTCTATCAGCTCGCCGGCGGCCTGCGCGCGGCGATGGGTTACACCGGCAGTCACAGCATCGAGGAGATGCGCACCCGACCGGTGTTTGTGCGGGTGACGACCGCAGGGGTGCGCGAAAGCCACGTGCACGACGTGACGATCACCAAAGAGGCCCCCAATTACCGCATCTCCTGAAGCGCGCGTGCGCGCAGCGAGCGAGGTCGAGATACTGGCGACCGATATTCACGCGCACCGCATCCTGATCCTTGATTTCGGTGCCCAGTACACGCAGCTGATCGCGCGGCGCGTGCGCGAGCTGGGGGTCTACTGCGAGATTCATCCGTGGGACATCGATGACGCCGAGGTCAAGCGCTTCGGCGCACGCGGCATCATCCTGTCGGGCGGCCCCGAGTCGGTCACCGATGCCACGCCTCCCACAGCTGCGCAGTGCGTGTTCGAGCTGAACGTGCCGGTACTGGGTATCTGCTATGGCATGCAGACGATGGCACAGCAGCTCGGGGGCCGGGTCGCCGCCGGTAGCGTGCGCGAATTTGGTTATGCCGAAGTGCAGGTGAGTGCCGCGTGCCGCCTGCTGGATGCGATCAGCGACCGTCTCAGCGACGGCCACGCGATACTCGATGTCTGGATGAGCCATGGCGATCGCGTTGAAGCGCTGCCCGCCGGTTTTGGGGTGGTCGCGAGCACCCACAGCGCACCGCTGGCAGCGATGGCGGATGAGCGGCGTCACTTCTATGGCGTGCAGTTTCATCCCGAAGTCACGCACACGCGTCAGGGAACCGCGATCCTGGAGCGCTTCGTGCGTGACATCTGCGCCTGTGAGGCGCGCTGGACCGCCAGCTCGATCATCGATGATCTGATCGCGCGGATACGCGCGCAGGTCGGCACCGACCAGGTGCTGCTCGGCCTGTCCGGTGGCGTGGATTCTTCGGTGGTCGCAGCGCTGCTGCATCGGGCGATTGGCCCGCAGCTCACCTGCGTGTTCGTTGATCACGGACTGCTGCGCCTGGGCGAGGGCGATCAGGTGATGCGCACCTTTGCTGACTCGCTCGGCGTGCACGTGATTCGCATCAATGCCGAACTGCGCTTCCTGAGCGCTCTGCGCGGACAGACCGATCCGGAGGCCAAGCGCAAGATCATCGGGAGGCTCTTCATCGAGGTGTTCGAGCAGGAAGCCCGCAAGCTGCGCGACACGCGCTTCCTGGCGCAGGGCACGATCTACCCGGATGTCATCGAATCGGCCGGCGCACGCACCGGCAAGGCCCACGTCATCAAGTCACACCACAACGTCGGTGGCCTGCCAGCGGATCTGAAGTTGAAACTGGTCGAGCCGTTGCGCGAGCTGTTCAAGGACGAGGTGCGCCGCATCGGGGTCGAGCTGGGATTGCCGCACGACCTGGTTCACCGGCATCCATTTCCGGGCCCGGGACTGGCGGTGCGAATCCTCGGCGAGGTGAAGCACGAATACGCCGAGCTGCTGCGTCGCGCCGATCACATCTTCATCGAGGAACTGCGTCGCCATTCTCTCTATGAACGCACCAGTCAGGCGTTCGCCGTGTTCCTGCCGGTGCGATCGGTCGGCGTGATGGGCGACGGCCGGCGCTACGACTATGTGATTGCTTTGCGCGCCGTCGAGACGATCGATTTCATGACGGCACACTGGTCCCATCTGCCGTACGAATTCCTCGACCTGGTCTCGCGCCGGATCGTCAACGAAGTGCCGGGCATCTCGCGCGTGGTCTACGACATTTCGGGAAAGCCGCCGGCGACGATAGAGTGGGAGTAAGCGGACCTTCGGCTCAAGCTACTATTAAGAACCTGGGGTGGAGATTTTGTACCATGGCAAAGCTCGTCTATGGATTGAACCAGTCCTTGGATGGCTACGTCGACCATCTGGAATTCAGGCCAAGCCTGGCGCTCTTTCGTCACTTCATAGAGCATGTGCGCGACCTGACGGGCATTGTGTACGGTCGTCGCATGTACGAGGTAATGCGTTATTGGGACGAAGACCTTGCGGACTGGGTCGCGGAGGAACACGATTTCGCGGCGGCGTGGCGCAGCCAGCCGAAGTGGGTTGTGTCGCGCTCGTTGAAGTCGGTCGGACCCAACGCCACACTTGTCGAGAATGACATCGAGGCGGTGATCCGTGGGCTGAAGGCTCGGCCAGTTGGGCAGATTGAAGTTGCCGGACCAGACTTGGCAGGAAGCCTAACCAACCTGGGTCTTATCGATGAGTATCGACTTTACCTCCACCCCGTCGTGCTTGGCCGCGGCAAGCCATTCTTCGCCGGCCCCCGGCCGCCGCTGCGCCTTGTGACCAGCGATCGAATAGCCGAGGACGTGATTAGGTTGACGTACGTGCCCGCTTAATCGCGCACGTATCCTGGGATATCACCCGTGTGCTCGAGGCGAACAAACGTGATTCGATCGCCTGCGACCACGGGACTACTTTCAATGGTTCTGAGTACCTCGTAGTCGTGATCAGGTGTCAGCGCTACGAGAGGTAGGAGGCCATGCGCCTCTGCAGGCCAAAGTGACGGTTCCTTGCCTACTCCGGAGATGGCGGCGATCACTCGAATGGATTCAAGCTCTGCACGTCAAAACGGGAAAAATCTCGCATGTTGCGCGTTACCACGGTCAGATCGTGCACGAGTGCTGTTGCCGCAATCATGGCGTCTTCATAGACGCTACTCGATTGGCGATGCATGAGCTTGGCCCATCGTCGAAAGCACGCAGCGTCCATCACGAGTACATTGAACGAATCTGCCAATTGATCAGCCCATGCCTCGAGTTCCGCTGCCTTGGTAGGGTCCTGCGAGCGCGTCACCTCGATGCCGGCTTGGATCTCTCCGATCGTTACAGCGGAAAGATGTAGATCGGGGTCCTTCACAGCCTGAACCCAAGCGACGACTTTCGGATTTGGGCGGCGCTTGCGCAGCTCCGATACTATGTTGGTGTCGAGTAAGTACACGGGGTAAGTCAGAGCGACGGAATTGGGCGTCTCCGATGCCCTCCACGTGGCGGTATTGCCAGCTCGGTACGCGCGAAACCCGTCAACAGGAGATCTTTCAACGACGGCCGTGCAACTTGGCACAGTCGCTTCCACTCATTAATTGGCACTAGCACCGCCGTTTCTTCTCCGCGGCGCGTGACGATTTGCGGCCCTTCACGGACGCATGTCTCCAAAAGTTCGCTGAAGCGTGCTTTGGCGTCCTGTACAGGCCAGCTCTTTGTCTTCATAAGCCAATGTTATGACTAGTTATCTGACTAGTCAAGTTACGCAGGCTATCGCCGACTCTCCAACAGGTTCCTAATGACCTGCCCGACAGCACCCATTTGCGAACAGCAGCAAGGGATCAATCGGTCGCCTTGTGCCGCGGACGCACACTAGCTATCCCAGTCACTGCTGGAGTCAGCCACCGGATCCCTTAGCATTGCTTGTGCTCGTCGCCGAGCCCTGGAACAAGGGCAAGCTGGTCGGTCAGAAGGCCCCGCTCAAACTGAAAGAAATCTGGGCCATCCGCGCATCCGCGTGCGTTTACAACTCGCCGATCGACGCCGCGAACTCGCGCTGTTCAACCTAGCCATCGACAGTAAGTTGCGGGCGTGTGACCCCGTGAAATTGCGTGTGCGCGATGTCTGCCACGCTCAAGTGGTCGCAACGCGCGCCATCTGTCCACCAGGCAGTGCGCCCGGATCGTCGGCGCATGGGTCAAGCAGATTGGACTGAACAGGGCGTGTTACGAAACGCATACGCTTCGACGGACCAAGGCCACGCTGATCTATCGCCGCTCAAAAGAACCTCAGAGCTGTGCAGCTATTGCTAGGGCACCAGGGTAGGCCACGAAGCTCTTGCGCTAGGGCTTTAAGTTCTTCTTCGTGAGAATAGTTGGGCGGTCGATCTGAAGCGCCCGCGGCATCGAAAGCCTTACCCATTCCGACCCTATTTCCAGATGCATCGAACGCGATCCCAACCACTTGCGCAGGCAGGATTTTGAGGGCATCCAGCCATATGCAATGCACATCTGCACTGCCTTGGCCGTAAGTTCCTCCCCACGCCGATAGGTCAGCGTGATCGTCATCGTCGCGACTGCCGCCGATGCGCGCACCAAGGATATTGCATCCCTCAGTGGGCAGAGCAGCAACAACCGTTCCGTCAATCTGGACGCGTAATAGAGGCATCCGCCGCCGACCTAATAACTGGAACTCGGACTTAGATTACTGCAGGCCATGAACGACTGCTTAGAGGCATCCAATCCAGTGTGCGCTACTACCGCTTTTGGCCGGTTGTACTCGTTCGCCGACGAAAGGCCGGCATTTCCAGTCCAACGGGTCGTCATGACACTCTGCGGACGCTCACAAGTGACCGCTCACGCGACAGCAAATGCTTCGCTTTCTTCAGCTGGCGCCCAACGCCAGAGACGAGGCTACCACGGCCAGTGATAAGGCCCCCCCAGTCCATCGATACCATATAGCGTTTCTGCGACGTCATACTGGTAAAAGATTGATCCCGCGCCTACAACCCAACAAATTGCTGCGGCCAACAGCCACCAAGAGGCAAAGCTGCGGCGGCCTAGAAGCAGCACGCAGGCCAAGGCAGGCGCAGCCGAAAACGTTAGGGCGACATGAAGCAAGAAATATAGCGGCCCAATCAATGCGCGCGCCCCCAATACGCCTCGGATCAATACGATCAGTACCTCCACGCAATAAGTGATCATCAGCGGAACGGCAACCGTGAAGATCAGCGCCGACAAGCGAGGGAAGTGGCGCACCACCTTGGCCAGAAAAAAGCAGAACACGGG